>JBPCOQ010000202.1:0-36742 GCA_051000095.1 Bryobacteraceae bacterium
AGCAGCGCCGCTCCACGGGAACGCTCGCCAGTTCCGTCAACCTCCTGCTGCCGGATGCACTGGCCACAGGCAATCTACGAATCGTGCCGAACGCTGTCGTGCGCGAGCTCACAGTAGATCCCAACACAGGGCTGGTGAACGGCGCATCCTTCCTCGATCGTGTCTCCAAACGCGAGTATCACGCTCCCGCGCGAGTCGTCATCGTGGGCGCTTCCACTCTCGAAAGCACCCGTCTGCTGCTCAATTCCAAATCGCGCCAGTATCCGCGAGGGCTCGGAAATTCGAGTGGCGTGCTCGGCCATTACCTGTTCGATCAGTTCTATATCAAGGGAGTGATTACGGCGATCGTGCCGGAAGCGCGCGGCGGCAAGGGGCCGCGCAGCCTGATGGGAGGCGGCGGTTATATCCCTCGTTTCCGCAACCTGGACACGCGCGAAAAGAAGTTTATCCGCGGTTATGCCCACGATTTCGGAAGCGGCGGAACTCCGCCGGCTAAATACATCCCGCAGTACGGCGAAGCGCTTCTCAAAGAGCTGGGTGAATTGTCAAACACCGAGTTCAGCATGACTACCATGGGCGAGTCATTACCGCGCTTTGAGCATCATGCCCGCATCGCCCCGGAAGTCAAAGATGAGTGGGGCATCCCTTCGCTTCACATCACGCAACGGTATACCGATAACGAGTACGAGATGGCGAAGGATTCCAGGCACATGGCCGAGGAGTTATGTAAGGGCGCCGGGTTTGAAACACTCTCATCGCACTTCGAAATGGTGCCCCCGGGTGAGAGCATTCATGAGCTCGGGACGTGCCGCATGGGCGAAAATCCCAAGATGTCGGTCCTGAACAAGTTCAACCAGAGTCATGATGTCAAGAATCTTTTTGTGGTGGATGGCAGCGCGTTTGTTTCGGGCGGCTCGCAAAACCCGACGCTCACGATCCTCTCACTCTCGATGCGCGCGTCCGAATATCTGGCCGCGGAAATGCAAAAACGCAACCTGTAATCAAGCCACGCGCACAGTAACCGCGCCACCGCTCCTTCCGGCCAATTAAGATGCCTGGCTTGCCACAGCGGATTCGGAAGAGTCTGCGGAAAACGCCTTCGCGAATGAGAACGCAACGGGAGTGTCACCGTGCAAGCGGCGATGCTCCAGCCTTTCCCAAGCCTCTTCGACGGTTGGGATATGGCCCGCTGGAATCCACCAAAGAGCGAAATAATGCTCCAGCGGTTTTGTGAACCATTCGGCCCGCTGTCGCAGCGGACCCCGGTGCCCGCTCTTATAGGTAAACTCGCGAAGCGCTTCCAGCGATTCCCACACCGACAGATTTACAATCACGGCGGGATCGGCGGAAGCCTGGACGGCTGTAGCGTCGCCGTTTTCGGTTTGCAGCCGCCATACAAATCCAGGCGACTGGTCGGCAATCGCATTCACAGGAGCCAACTGCGCAACAAACCCTGCCATCGCCGGGGAATCCAAAGGCGCGAGCATGCGGGCGACATTGATTTGTGCCAGGTGAAAGAGTGACATGACAATATCAGGCTAACCCGGCCGCGAGTGGCACAGGCATTCTTGCCTGTGTTGCACTCTTGCGTGCCGCCTCGAGACTCATCTCGACGCTTGACTAGTGAGAAATGCGGGTTGGCATCATGCCCGCATCGCCCCGGATATCAAGGGTTAGAGAGCCTGTGATTAAGCCACACGCCAGGTGACTGCGCCGTTCTCGTGATAGCCCCGCACTAGCCCTTGCCTCTGCATATACTCCAGATGCGCCATCACCTCGAACACCGCAAAATGGTGGTTGATCGGCGATAACTTACGGGTCCACAGCTTGCTCACAAGCCCATACGCCGTGCTTGGATCCGCGATCAACAGCGCGCGCATCTCATTGCAACGATCGCGGTGATGATCCGCCGTTTGCGCGATCCACTCCCGATGCCCTCGGAACGGCTCGCCGTGCGACGGCAGGATCAGATCGACAGGCATTTCAATTAACCCATGCAATGACTCGAGAAACTCGGCGAGCGTATCGCGCTCCGGAAACCAGGCGACATTCGGCGTGATCCGCTCAAGAATCAAATCGCCCGAGAAAAGCAGGCTTTGTTCCGGGCCGTACAGACAGATGTGTCCCGGCGAATGTCCCGGGGTCCAGAGAACCTGCAAGGCGCCGATCGCCGTTGGAATCCACTCACCTCCGGAGAGCAAACGGTTGGGCGTCAATGCGTGAAAGTTACCGCGGATGCCTGCGAAGTGCCGGTCGATGAGCGCCTGCATTTCCTCCGGTACTCCGGCTTGCGCAAATGCTTCGCGCAGCCACGGTAGACGGCGGTTCGATTTGTTCACCAGCTCCAGATGCTTCGCTTCCGCATGATGCATCATAAGCTCCGCTCCGCTGAGCTCGATCAGCTTCGCGGAGAGTCCCATATGATCCGGATGCATGTGCGTCAACAGAATTTGGCGGATGTCAGTCCACGTCAGACCGAGCGCCTGCATGCCTCTTTCCAGAGCCTGGAACCCCTCGGCGGTATCCATGCCGCAATCGATGAGGAGGTACCCGTCTCGAAGCCGCACCAGATAAACGTTCACCGATTCCAGCTCAAACGGAAGCGGCAGCTCAATCCGGTGAATGCCGGGCGGCACTTCTCGAAGCGAATTCAATTTTCGACCGCGTCGCTGGCGTGATAGGAGCTACGCACAAGCGGCCCCGATTCGACATGCGCGAATCCCATCTCGTACCCGGCGCGCTTGAAGTCAGCGAACTCTTCGATGCTGACGTATCGGATGATCGGCAGATGCTTCAGCGAGGGACGCAGATATTGACCCATCGTCAGGATGTCCACGTCGTGGGCTCGCAGATCCCGCATCACGTCCAGCACTTCCTCTTTCGTTTCCCCCAGGCCGAGCATCAATCCGGACTTGGTGGGAACATGCGGACGCACTCGCTTGGCGTACGCCAGCATTTCGAGCGAGCGCTCATACCGGGCGCCCAGCCGCACCTGCCGGTACAAGCGAGGCACCGTCTCGGTGTTGTGATTCAACACATCGGGGTGTGCATTCATCACCAGGTCCATCGCGGGGAGCGAGCCTTGAAAATCGGGCACCAGCACTTCGACCTTGCAGCCTGGAATCTGCTCTCGAATAGCTGCGATTGTCAGGGCAAACAATTCCGCGCCGCCGTCTTTGCGATCATCCCGATTCACGCTGGTAATTACCGCGTACTTCAGACCCAGGATGGCGCAGGCTTCGGCCACGCGTCGCGGTTCATCATAATCCACGGGAAGCGGAGCGCCCTTCTGGACCGCACAAAAACCACAGCGCCGCGTGCAGACATTCCCCAGGATCATGAAGGTAGCCGTCCGCCGGTTCCAGCATTCGCCGACATTGGGGCAGGCCGCGCTCTCGCATACAGTGTGCAGGTTCAGCTCGCTTACCAGGCGCTTCAACTCGCGATAGTTGCCGCCAACCGGAGCAGGCGCGCGAAGCCACGGCGGACGCTCGATTTTCGGGGCGATAGAGACCAGCACTGGTTTTATTCTATCGTTTCGATATACGGAACAAGCTCTTCAGAAACCCACGGCTAGGTGGTTGATTCTGAGTGGGGCAGGCAATTTGCCTGCCCAGGGCAGGCAATTTGCCTGCCCAGGGGCAAAGTGATGCCCGAAGGCGGGCGAAACGCCCACTCCACTCAGTTTCCGATACTTGTGACGGCCCCCGTCGCTCCCGCTAAAGCATGTTCCACGTGTTAACACTCCAGGTCAGCACGCGTCTGGTAGGTGAATGGCCAACGACATCCGTCTTGCCGCGCGCCTGCTTCGGAAGAACGCCGGATTATCCGCTGCAATCATCCTGCTGCTCGGCTTCGGAATCGGAGCGAACGCGGCGTTGTTCCAGCTGGTCTACGCGATTCTGCTGCGGCCCATCCCTGGCGTCCAGGGCTCCCAGGACCTAATCCGCATCCGGCGCACCGATCATGGCCGGATACAGGGCAACCAGAGTTATCCGGATTATCTCGACTTTCGCGATCGGGTTACCACTCTCCAAGGACTTGTTGCCGAGCGTCTGATGCCGGTACGGCTGCCCGGACCACCCGCGCAGCTTATCCCGGGCGCGATCGTTACGGGCAACTACTTTCAGGTGCTTGGCGTCCAGCCTGCTGCCGGACGCCTGCTCCTGCCAGAGGATGATCGAGTACCTGGCGAAGGCGCGGCAGTGGTCATCAGCGAAAGCTTTTGGCAGAGCCAGTTCGCGCGGAATCCGAGCGCGATCGGAGCTTCGCTGATCCTGAATGGATACCCGTTCACCGTGATCGGGATCGCCGCGGCGCCATTCGAAGGTGTCGAGTTTGGCCAACCAACATCCATCTGGATGCCGATGGCAATGGTGCGCCACGCCATGACCCGCGCCCCCGACTACCATTGGCTGACGGAACGCCGTGCCGGCTGGCTCACATGGTATGGGCGATTGAAACCGGGAGTGCGGCTGCAAAACGCCAGCGCGGAATTGAGTGCCATCGCGCGCCGTCTCGAAACAGCGCATCCTGACAGCAACGCCGGGCGTGGCATTCAAATCAGCGATCACCCCAGCATGGACCCGGAACAGCGCGCCAGTCTGCGCAGCTTGCTTGGCCTGCTGTCGATTGCAGTGTGCCTGGTGTTGTTGATCGCTTGTGGCAATGCGGCAAATCTCTTGCTGGCACGAACTGCCGCGCGCGCCCGCGAAATGGCGATCCGCCTTGCGATCGGGGCCAGCCGATCCGATTTGTTCCGGCAGATGCTCGCGGAAAGCCTGTTGCTTGGCTTGGCCGGCGGGCTGCTCGGACTCGTGCTCGCGCCTTGGATCGACCCGCTGTTGCGCAGAGCCTGGAATCCACGCGCAGCGCCGGTCCCTTCCATGGGCATTGATTTGCATCTCGCCGCCTTCACTCTGGGGATCTCTTTGGCGACAGCGTTCTTGTTTGGCCTGGCACCCGCCTGGGCGGCGCTTCGGACGGAAGTGGGCACCGCGCTAAAGCAGGCCGCGCCTCAAGCGGGCCGTCGATTATCCCGATTGCAGCGCATTTGGGTGATCGCGCAAGTGACATTGTCGGTAGCGTTGGTGGCGACCGCTTTCAGCGTACTGGAAAGCATGCACCGTATACTGGGCATCGATCCCGGATACCGGCCCGAACGGATTTTGAGCGCGACGATGGACGTCTCACTGCTCGGTTATTCGCCGGAGCGCGGGCTCCAATTCTTCGAGAATCTCCTGGCGCGAACCCGCGTGCTATCAGGCGTTCATGCCGCGACACTCGGCAAGAGCAGCCCCGCGGTGGATTGGAGCGATCGCGTACCCGTGTTCCGTCCAGGCGGCGAGACTGCAATCGTCACCGTAGATCGGAACATCATCGCGCCGGATTACTTCCGCACATTGAGTATTCCGCTGATCGCTGGCAGAGATTTCACCGCCGCCGACCGAAGCGGTGCGCCAGCGGTCGCGATCGTGAGTAGAGGATTGGCCAACCGGTTCTGGCCGGGGCAAAACGCATTGGGTAAGCGAATCATGGTGCCAGTCGAGCGGCGGACGTTGCCGGCACAAGTCATTGGTGTCGTCGCCGACTCGCGCTATCGCACCTTGATCGCCGAACCGCCCTTGCTTCTGTACTCTCCTCTGCTGCAGAACTACGATTCGATCGCCAGGCTCATCGTGGCGGTGGACGGAGATCCGGCTCAATTCAAAGCCAGACTGCGCCACCTTTTGGCGGAGGCGGCTCCGGGATTACCCGTGCGCGCCGTTAGCACGATGCAGGAGCAGATCGACCTCTCTCTCTGGGAGCGCCGTTCCGCGGCGGCGCTGCTGTCGCTCTTCGGCGCGCTCGCGCTGGCACTCGCTTGTGCGGGGATCTATGGCGTAGTGGCGTACGCGGTAGCCCGGCAATCGCGTGAAATCGGTATTCGCATGGCGCTCGGCGCGGATCGGACCAATGTTGTCCGGACGGTCTTGACGGGTGCGTTGCGACTCACCGGGATTGGCATACTCTTCGGTGTTCCACTGGCGCTCGCAACCCGCCCCTTGATTGCGAGCTTCCTGTATGGAGCGAGCGCCACCCAGCCGTGGACGCTGGCAGCGGTATGCGCGCTGTTCCTGCTCGTTACGCTAGCGGCGAGTTTTATGCCGGCGCGCGGAGCGGCTACGGTTGACCCGGCGCTCGTTTTGCGGCAGGACTGAATCCCGCCTTCGCAGCGGCAGGTTTCCGGACCTGGCACGGTACCTGAAGAACTGGGGCAGCCTAGTGAGTTGGATACCTTCGCGAGCCCGGGAGCCGCCGTTCTGCCACCGTTTCGAATCGGAAGAACCGCCGTGCTTGCGGCTAACGATGAGATCGATCTGGTGCGGAAAACCAGCATCATCTTCGCGGATGAGGCAGTATTCGCAACGGTGCCCAGCGCGGCGGACTACGTCAGCGCGGACTTGTTCGCTGACGTCACTGGCCACGCGCGAGGATCTGGCGAGCCCTCGCCCTCGCCATTCTCAGGATCTGCTCAAGCTCCACCTTCTCTTCCGGAGACAAGCCGTGCTCTTTCTCGCGCCCAATCAGCTCAGCTCAGCGACCTTCTGTTGCGCTTCAGGCGAGGGCCGGAAATGAGCAACTGCTTCCGAAGTTGTGCCTGTGGCGATGAAGTCGATGATTTCAAGATAGGCGTGGCTGACTATACTCATCGGCATGGCCGGCTTCAACAGAGGCGCGCCTAAGAAGCTGATGCAACAACCCTTGGTTGCCAATATGCATCGCAGTGAGACACTCTGATGATATATGCCTTACTCCGAGCCGGCAATTAAACGTAGCCGGCGCCGCGGCCGGCAGAGATCCTGACGTGCCCGATGACAACTGGTACAACGATTTCGGAACGTTCAATCTGTGTGGCGCCGGCAGACATCCAAGCACGTTTCTGCTAGCCGGCAAGCCGCGCGGGCGAGCGATTGTGAGAAGGTACAGGCCGATAACACCGCTCGCGCAGGGAGGAAACAGCCGAACGGCATGACCGGATCCAAGCCACCTCATCGCTTACCCGGAATGGGAAATCGGCCTGCGTTGCCTGCGTGCTTACAGCCTCCGGTTTAACCCTATCCGTGTGGTACAGACACGATCGTGCGCAGCGCATTCCTGTCTGTGTGGGCCTGTGATGAAAAGGCAGTCACGGCGATCGCCCGCCCGGAGTCTTCCCCATGAATGACGCCGCCGTTCGATCGCATTCGGTACTCAGCCGGAAGGAATCGGACGATTCATTTTGCGGGTGTCAGCTTTACGTAGACCAGTGTGAGGCCGAACTTCTTTTCGCTGTCGATGGTCTCGGCTTCAGAGTCAGCTTGTACGAGCCGGCCTTCGGTACATCGACGCTGCCGAGCTTCGATACAACGTATGGCCAATACGGATTGCTGGGATTGTCCAGGTGCCCGTCATTGGATACCATGCCTGCAATCTCATGACCCGCCACATCCACCGTGATGTGATGACCGCCCTCCCAGCCGCTCCCATATTTCTGCTCCGAAGTGACTACGGTCAGCTCAAAGTTCCGACTTCACCTCATCGACGATTTGCCGCTCCCCGATGACCTGAGTTCTCAAGGCCTCGCGCTCGGAAACATGTACATTCGCCGCCTGCAGTGCCAGGCCAAGAAATGCTTCGCATTCCCGAAGGAGCGTGTCGGTCTTCCTCGCCAGGACGCCTTCCCGCTGTCTTCGAAAATCAGCGAGGGTGCTTTGGAACAGCTTTGTCTCAAGATCGGCTTTCAGCCACTCGTGGCCGGGCCGGATCGAATAAGGGAACAGGCTCGGTGTTTTTCCAAGATGTTTGCTGAGTTGCTCCGTGATGAAGCCCAGCACCTCGCGACGGTCTGCTTCCGACAGCAGATCGATCTTCGTTACCAGCAGAGACACATTGGGCGTGTATTCATAGAGCGCTTTCAACAATGTGATGTCCTGGTTCGAAAGGGGAGGATCGACGCTGACGGCAACCAGCGCCAGTCCGACATTTGGCAGCCAGTCGAGCGAGGCCTTGGTGTTGTGCACCAGTGCGCTCTCCAGCCCCGGTGTATCCATGAATCGCAACCCTCGAAATCGTTCCAGCTCCGGCAATTGCACGCTCACCTGGCTCACCTGTTTCACATTTTCAGGATTCTGGCTTTCTGAAACATAAAGCGGCACGCATGAGAATCCAATCTGTTCGAAGCGGCCGTCAACATAATGCACAACAGCGCGCGCAACCAGACCGTATCCGATCGCGGTAATGACTGTTGTTATGGGAACCGCCCCGACCGGGAGAATGTCCCGGCCCAGGAAATGGTTAAGGAAACTGCTTTTCCCGGCCTTGAAGCGGCCGAGTACGGCCACCGTGATCTCGCTTGACCCAACTTCGTCACGGGCCCGCCCGTTTGAACTATTTTGACTGTCAAAGCAAGAACAAGTTCTGCGCATTCCTTTGCCAGGGCCTGAAAGGGGATCTGCCAATCTGCTGGTGGCGGAGCCAAACCCGCAGGTAAATCGTCTGTACCTCTTCTCTCAAATGTCAGCAGCAATGCATCCAGAATCCTCGATTTATGAAGTCCACCTGATCCGATCAGGAGCGCCAGATCCACCAAGTCCTTCACTCTGCTGTTCGCATTGTTCCGGGGAAGCGTGTAGGCCTGAACCTTTTCGGCGAACTGCTGTTCGCGAGAGATCATCGATACCCGCGACGATTCGATGCCGGCGAACCCCAGCCAATCCCGGCCAATGATCTTCCGCAGCCGCTGATTGCGCGCCAGACCGAATACAAAGTCCACGCGATTGTCTTCGCACCAACTCATCAGCTCGTTGCGGCAAAAACCGGAATCACCGCGCAAGATGATTTTCACCTCGGGCCACGCCGCCCGTATCTGCGCCACGATCTTTTGGATCTCCGCCAAGCTGCCGAAAGCAGCATCGTGATTGGACTCCCTCCGACGCGCGCACAAAACGTGTTCTCCGCAGAAGATGCGTTTACGCACGCAAGCGTGTAGAGCGGCAGATAGCAGTATTCGTCGTAGTAGCCGTGAAAGAACCGTCCTTCTTGTTTGTCGTGCAGTGGCAGATCGGTGGTGTCCACGTCGAGCACGATCTCGGCAGGGATCTCCGGGTGCGACTCGATGAATACACTTACCAGTAACTTATCCATGGAATCTTTCCAGAACGTGATCTTCTTGTACCGACCTTTACCGCCCGCGCCTAGCTAGTTCCACGCTTGCGTGCGTTCCGCATGCGGTTCAGCGTGCTCTTGCCCGCCAGCGGTTCGTCTAGGTCCTCGCGCCCGGCCACAATAGCGAACACCGGATCTTTCCGCAGTTGCTCGTGGTCACTGAGATCTTCGTAGCCCAACGCCAGACCGTAGACCCGTTGTGATAGCATTTCCCGAACCGAATGCTTGATCAAGTCCTGGTCCCGGCCATCGAGAAAACACTGTGTCAGGCGTGGCAATAGGTTAAGGCGCTGGTCAGTCTGGCGGAGTAGGAATGCGCCGCCATCGGAACTAAACGACTGTAAGAAAATAACTGTAGCATTATGAACGAGGCAAGATGGCGTAGTTCCATTCGCCGTGGAAGGTATCGGTGCGCAGTTGGATGGCGGCAAACTCCTGCTTTCCCACCTTGATCCCTTTCGGGTACTTGCCTGTGTCCACTGGCTTTGAACGTGAAGCCCGGTTCTTGTGGTGGTGGCTGCGATGAGGTTGACGATGACTTCATGGCTCACCAGCGGTTTGCCGCGCCAGTTCTTCGTGATGAAGGAAAACAGGCGGTGCTCAATGTTGTTCCATTTGCTGGTTCCCGGTGGGAAGTGGCAGACCGCTATCTCCAGCCCGGTTTCGTCGGCCAGTTTCTGCAACTCCAACTTCCACAACCGCACGCGCGATCCGTTGCTGCCTCCACTGTCGGCTGTAATCAAAAGCTGACGGGCGTCGGAGTACGCCTCTCGACCCATCATGTTCCACCATCGCCGGATGCTCTCGACGGCGAACGCTGACGTGTCATGATCGGTGCCCACGCTGACCCAACCCGCATTCTGCCCCAGATCGTAAACTCCATAGGGAACGTCTTTCTGCTTCCCGAAATCATGCACCTCGACGGGTTCGGGCTGACCTTTCGGCCGCCATTCGCGGCCCCCATTCTTATAGTCCCCCACGTGTTCCTTCTTTTTCGTGTCTACTGAAATAGCGGGCTGGCCACTCTTCAGGAATTCCAGCGCCTTCGCATTGATGTATTCAAACTGCGCATTGCGGTCCGGATGCGAGGAACCCTCCTTCGTCTTGCGGTTCGCCTGCAGGCTGTACTTCTGTTGGTGCAACAGTTCCGCAACCAGCATATGGCTCATCTCGTGTCCCTGGGCTCGCAGTTCGTCAGCCAGATTCCGCACGCTTTTGCATGTCCGCCGCAGCGGGGACTGAGGATCCCCTCGCGTCACTGGTTCCAACAGTTTTTCCAGGGTACTGCTTCCGTTCAAAAGCTCAATCTCATGGCCAACTGAAACGCTCGTGGGCCGCCCGATCCGAATACCTGCGTTGCCCGGCTAGTTGGCTGGCCAAATGCAGCGCTCGTAAGATCGCCGCTGTAGCCATTTAGGTTGGCCTTGTTGTAAACGTTGAACACCTCGCCGATGAGCGACAGGCGTCCACGTTCGCACAACACGAAACTCCGGCTCAACCGCAAATCCAGCGAGTGGAAATTGCCGCCGAACGAATAACGGGCAGGCAGCATCAGGCGCGGAATGGAGCGGCCTTGAGCGTCTCGCGCGCCCGCGCCGGTTGTGTTGAACTGCGCCACAAGCTTCTCCAACTCCGCGCGTCCCATTCCGCGGTTGAATGCATTCACGGTTGTGCCGGGCAACAGGTCGCCTTGTGTGCCGTCGCCGTTGAAATCAATTCCGCCGACGTATGCGCTGAACGGCGGCGCACTCGAATACGAGAAATTAACTCCCAGTTCGAAACGCCGCGGCAATTGCACGACGCCCGCCAGATTCAGGATGTTGGTGTAGTCGGTCGGAAGCGGCCCGCTGCTCTGAAGCCAGTTGTCGAGATTGAAACCGTTGCCATTATTCGTTCCTGTGTTGCTCGCATGGGCGTACGAGGTACGAACTTGAAAACCATGCGAGAAGCGCTTGTCGGCTCGCAACAAAAGGCCCTTATAGGTCGCGCGGCCCTCCCATTCCTGGATGTTGATCGCCCCAAGCGAGCAGACTGCTTGGGGATCGTTTCGCTGGGTCGCAGTGCACATGGGAATGATTGGACCCCGGATGCTGTTGAAGTGGTTGAGGTCGACCGCATTGCCTAGTGTCAGATGCACGAAATGCCTGTAGACAAGATCGACGCTCAAAACGAAGTCTCGGGCGATCTCTCGCTGAATACCCATGCTGGCGTGCAGCGCAGATGAGTTTCTGTAATCGGAAGGAAACACTGCAGTCGTTGATACCTGCTTGGTGAGTTGAACCGCCTTCGGATCGGCATTCGCTAAACCCTGGACGAGCCCGCTCCGGAGGATGGGCAGAATCGTCATGAGATCCGCGCCCGTAAATAACGTTGGGCTGCCATGGCTGAAGTCCAGCGAGGCGCCAACTGGGACCCCGGGGATATTGGCAAGGGTGCTTCGAAGCGAAGTTCCTTGGAAATTCTGCCGGCCGAGGCCGGGCGGACCGAGCGTTGCGCGTTCCGCGTCAAGACCCGCTGAACTCAGAGACTCATAGAAGAGCCCCCCACCCGCCCGAATCACGGTCTTGGCGAACGGCGCCCATGCCAGCCCGAGCACCGGAGAAAAATCCGTCCAGCTCTTTCGGGGCGGGCCGAGGCCGCCGTTTCCCAAGAGCGGCGCAAATAAGGCAGGCTTTGTCAGGTCATAGTTGAGATCCCGATCGATACTCCAGGCCAACCCGTAGTTCGCCGTGAATCCAGGACGCACACGCCAAGTGTCCTGGACATAAAAGCGGGCAGTGGGCCAGTGGCGCACATTTCCTCCATCTTCCTGCGGCACGCGTGGATCGCCGACCGATACCGTCACGCTTTTGAGCGGAAGTTGGAGGATGTCGTCAATTGTTCGAAATATGGTGGGCGCCGGAAGATTGGCTTGACGCGCCTCCGCGGGTGAGTAAAGAGTGAGCGTTGCCGGTTCGTTGGTCGAGGCGAGAATCCCGCCCCGGTTATACTCCCAGTCGACGCCGAAACGCACTCGATGTGTAGCCCGCTGCCAAGTGACAATATCACTCAAATGGAACCGGCGGCCCACGTTGTAATTCAAAGACGAGTCTCCAATAAACAGGCCGGCCTGCGGGACGTTGATTGTGGGAGACCCAATCCCAAGACATCCGGGGCAGTCCTGCTCCTCCGGGGCGGTCTCGTTCGTGCTGCTGAAGAAGTACGAAAAGCGGAGATCGTTGACCAGCGTAGGGCGAAACACACTGGTGAGGCCCAACAGACTCTGGTCGACCCAAGCCGACTGGCGAGTCCATTGCGAAGGATAGGCTGCGAGGTTGCCGCTGCTCGGCGAAGGTGCAAAAGCCCTGCTGCCGTCATGCGAGTGGCGGACGAACGCCGTGTGCTTCGTGCCGATTCGGCGGAGTCGTATTTTCAGCAGCCTCGTCGCCCCCGGCCGATATGCCACCGTCGTTCCCCACACTCGGTCAGACGACTATTACCGTCCAGCATCAGAATGGCTCAGGCAACACTCTCTACGTCGACACTCACACTTACGTTGGCGTCCCGTCAACGGTCCCGAGGCCAGAGGCGATTCCGTACTCTTCCTGGAAGGAGGCGAAGGAACTGGGAACAACCCTCGGTGGGCTGAAGAGTGTCGCCAATACTTTCCAGCAAGGCGCGCATGTTTCTTGGTGGTCGAGTCCATCGATTTGCAGCGGCGCTGCCTGCGCCGACTTCGAGCCGGTCGGCGATCCCCATCTTGTTCAAGCCGATGTCACGCTTCTCGACACAGGTCAGATCTCGCGCCAGACGTTCGGATACGACCAATACAGTAACCAGACCGACGTCAACGACTACGATTATGGGCCGGGCTCTCCAAGTGCAGTTCTTTTGAGGCAGATCCACACAGACTATGTCACCAACCCAAATTACACGTCCGGTAACGTATACCTCCCGAGTCTGCCCGCGCTGGAGCGTATGTCTGTGGGCGCCACAACCTACGGCCAGACCCAATACGAATACGATGTCTATCAGGGTAGTGGTGCCTGCGCGAATTCCAGTGCCACGCCGATTCTGAACGCCGCGCAGCATGGCCCTGTGTGCACGCAGACCGGTATCGTACAAATGGATCCTGCATTCGTGTCCGGCGGCGTAGTACAACGAGGGAATGTGACGCGCGTGCAACAATATCTCAACACCGGCCCAGCCGACGTCTTCACCTACCGGCAGTACGATGTCGCGGGTAACGTGGTGCGAAAGATCGACACCAACGGAAATCAAACCGAGATCGATTACGATTCTAACGGCAACAGCTATGCCTTCGCGAGCAGAATCACCGATGCTGTGAACCACTCCACCCGCATCTCTTGGGACGTCAGCCTCGGCAAGCCTCTCACCGTCACCGATCCAAACAATCAGCGGACGGGTGCTAGTTACGCCGATGCGCTCGACCGTCTGAAGCAGACCAACTCTCCCGATGGCGGATTCACTATCTATGATTACAACGACACGGCCAATACCGTTACCACGACTACTGGCCTGACATCTTCCGGCGATTCCTGCGGCGGACCGTCGAACGTCCAGAGCGACGTGGTTTACGATGGCCTGGGCCGCAAGATGAAGACCGATCTGTTGACCGATCCATCGGGCACGGTCACAACTACCACAAGCTACGACGCCCTGGGACGTGTGTTCCAGGTGTCAAATCCTTACCGGTCCGGCGATCCCCACTACTTCACGACGACAACTTATGACGCTCTTAGCCGTGTACAGACTGTCCAACAACCGGATGGCACGCCGATGTCGTACGGATATACCGGAAACCAGACCTCGATGAGCGAGCGGGCCTGCAACATCTCTACGCTGAATAACTGCGGATACAATACGACGACGCGCATCACCGATGCTCTGGGACGTCTCACCTCCGTGTTGGAAGCGAATAATAGCCAGACCCTCTACCAATACGATCCACTTGGAAATTTGTTAAACGTGAATCAGAGCGGTCAGTCGCGCCAATTCAGGTACGATTCTCTTAATCGTTTGCTGTCGGCCAATAGTCCGGAGAATGGCTTCACAACGTATGGTTACGATGCCAACGGCAATCTTCTGACCGTGGTCCAGGGCGGGGTAACTCGCAATATGGCCTACGATGCGTTAAATCGTATCAGAACCAGGAGCTACACCGATTACCAGGGCACGGGCATTGCGCCCACCGTCACGGCCCCAGTCACCTACTCTTACGATCAGCCGGGGCAGAACGCGGCCGGCCATTTGACACAAGTGACCAACGGGGTCAGCACGGCCAACTTTCTGAGCTTCGACGCCATGGGGCGTGTGACCAGCAGTTCACAATCGCCGGGCGCTCTCTCGCCGGGCGCTTTCGTCTACGCCTATAACCTGGCCGGGGGATTGGAGACCGAGACCTACCCCTCAGGCCGGTCGGTGATCACCTGTTATGAGCCAATCGCATCGCACTGGTCACGGGGAAATCCTCGCCGGGCGCAGCGGCAGTGACCTATGCGTCTGGTCCCACATCCAACATCCACTACGCGGCGCACGGGGCAATAGATCGGTTGAAGCTGCGCAATGGGCTTTTCGAGCAGACCAGCTTCAATCCGCGCCTGCAGGTGACGGGCATTACTTTAGGCACATCCTTGGGCGCCAACGACAAATGGGGGATCGGCAACGTCTATGCTACCGCCGGATACAACAATGGGAATCTGCTCTCGCAGACGATCACTGTGCCAGGGATGGGGTCGCCGGCGCAGATCTTTCTGTACGACCCGGTGAACCGCATTACGCTGGCCACGGAAAATCCAAGCAACGCCTTCGCGCCGGCGTGTCCTGACGCGGGCAGCCAATGGTGCGAACGTTTCGGCTACGATAACTACGGGAACCGGTCGATGAGCCAGAGCAGCAACACGGGGATCGTGGCGCCGGTAGGTTTTAATGCATCTAGCAACCGGATCACGGATAGCGGCTGGGGCTATGACCAGGCGGGCAATCTGAACCAGGACTTGGGTGCTCTCGCCAGCTACAAGTACGATGCGGAGAACCGGTTGGTGGCGGCCTGCGCCAATGATGGTCCTGCGACCTGCACCAATCAGGCGGGAGCGGGCCGGACGCTATACAACTATGACGGGGAAGGACGCCGGGTGAGCAAGCAGACGCCCGACGGAGTGCTGACGGGGTTTGTCTACGATGCCAGTGGCCAGCTTGCGGCGGAGTACGGCGGCGTGGCGATGAGTAGCGGGACCACCGAATACCCGACCAGGGATCAGTTGGGCAGCACGCGAGTGGTGACGGACGGGGCGCAAGCAGTTACAGCGCGGCACGACTTTCGTCCGTTTGGTGACGAGATATCAGCCACGGGTGTCCGGCAAGGTATTACCGGATACGGGCTGGACGGGGCGGTGCGGCAGAAATTCACGGGTCAGGAGAGGGATGGGGAGACGGGGCTGGATTACTTCGGAGCTCGGTACTTCTCAGGAGCGCAAGGCCGGTTCACTAGTCCTGATCAACCATTCATAGATCAATTTCCGCAGAACCCACAGAGTTGGAACCTGTACTCTTACGGGCGCAATAACCCGTTGACGTACACGGATCCAACGGGACAAGCTGTACAGGTATGCACGAGCGATGAGAGCGGCAAGCAGACCTGCACAGTGTTGTCAGATCCCCAGTATGCGGCGGCAATAGCCGGAAATAATCCTGGCATCAATGCTCCGGCGGCGGGGGCCAGTGCTGGACCGGGTGGCGGCCTCGCGGTTGGCGGGGCCATTACGTGTGGTGGTGTCGTCTGCGGATCTGCCACCTACCAGGAAGAGTCGATGCAGGAAACGACCGGTGACCTGGTAGCCCTTGGCCAGCTTACGGCATCGATACCATCGCTTGTTCGAGGGGGTGCTTCTCTCAGCCAGTCCTTGATCAGAGGAGTCGCGGGCCTTTTCTCGAAGGAGGCCGAAGCCGCGGCTAAGGTGACGGTGCAAGACATCTTGCAAGGTGCGGTTCGAGAAGGTGGCTCAAGGACAGATATTTATTCGAAGCCTGGCGGGTTTGCCCAGGCCACGCAGGATTTTGAGTCGCTGGAAGGAACTTCTCAAACCGTAGGGCCGGTGCGGATCAAGGACCTGCCCAATGGAGGAGGGAGAGCCGTTCTCCGCAACCTCAGTTCAGACGGAAGGCCGACGCTGGAAATACAGCCAGCGGGCGGCGGTTACAAAGGAACGGCTATCCGGTACAACTGATGACACCGATTAACAGCCAATCTGAGGGCAGGAGGTTTCAGGCGCTGGCCTCAGAGATGATGACAAACGGATACGAGTTCAGCACGGAGTGGATTCGGGAACGCGGCTGGAAGGTAGTGCCGGTCGAGGACGGAAACCACTTTGCTCCTGAGGATATCGCGGCGCTCGTTCCGGCCCTTCAGAAAGCTGGCTATCGAGAGTGCTTTGCCGTGGCGACGGAGCCACTAGGCGACTTACCAGCTTGTTACCGAGTGTCGATCACGGAAGAAGATCTACGCTCGTTCAATGCGGAGTGCGGGCTGTTTCGCTACATCGTGATGGACGAAGCCCGGTCTTGGGCCATCTCTTGTAACGAATGGTACAACCTGTTCGCCGCAGACGCCGCGCTACTGGAAGCAATGCTCGGCAGGTCGATCGAGACCGCACGTCAGGAGTACCTGAACTTCGCAACGCAACTTTCGAAGCAACCCGACGAACCTCTGGTCCGGGTCGCAAGGCGCTATGCAGAGTTCTAATTAGCAGAACTTCAAAAGGAGATGCGGCGAAGTTTGGTGTGCTCGCTGCTGCGTTTCTAACGGCGCTGGTCTCGACGCCGGCGAGTCTGAATGGGCAGATCCGTCTCGACGCCGGGCAGGCTAATAAGCTCATCGTCGAGAAACCGGAGGCAGTGTATCCGCCACTTGCAAAACAAATGCGTCTGCAAGGGACGGTAAAGGCCGACGTGACCGTGTCTGAATCTGGCTCCGTCAGTTCGACGAAAGTGGTCAGCGGCCATCCGCTTCTCGTGACCTCCGCTCTGGATGCCGTGAAGAAATATCGGTACACACCGTACCTGATAGATGGAAAAGCTGCCCCATTCATCACCACGGTTGAGGTTACATTCTCGGTTGGCATTCCAAAAAAGCAATACGATGACACCTGTGGTCCCCCAGTCCAGGGAGGAACTCCAACCCTTTATACCGCGGACGGAACGTATCTCCGCATGGCCTGGAATCCCGCTTCCGGCGCGTGGACGCTCTATTTTCCAGACGGCCGCGTTGTACAGGGTTCGGGCGCCCAATTGTCAGGCCATTATTACGCGTCCGGATTCGGAGGAAGCGCCACCGATTTATTCGATCGTAATGGAAATCGTATTCGGATACAGGAGACTACGGCAACCGACGGCACGCTGACGACAACCTTAACGGACGATCTCAACAGAGTCATAACCGTTCAGCATCCCCCAAGCGGTGACGACACCATTCAGCAGCTTGGATACCCGGCACAGAACCCCGCAAGTCCGCCAACGCAGCCCCTCACGTGGACGATAAGCTGGACGAACAATACGCTCTCCAGCGATCACACTTACCCTTGTGGGCAGCAACCGGCATGTCCTGGAAGCAACCTGGGCACACAGGTCGTAGCTGGCATCACCCTGCCGAATTCACAATCCTACCAGTTCTGCTACGACGGCGCGACAACACAATCAGCCGGCTGCTCGAACCTCAATCCCGCGCAGTGGGGCCTTCTCAGCCTGATGAAACTACCTACCGGGGCAAGCGTTCGATATCTATTTCCGACGACCCCGGCATTGAGTACCAACACGACGGTGAACTTCCCGGTAAGTTCGAAGACGCTTACCTGGGTCGACGAGGACGATAGCTCACAGCCACAACGCGTCGAGACCAGTACTTATTCATTTGGCCCAACGCAGAGTACTTTTACACATCCGGATGGAGAAGTGGTTACCCACTTTTTTTATCCCATCGGAGACCCGGGCCTACCGAACACAGGTCTTGTTTATAAGACGATGAACCAGGTGTCCGGGGACGTGCTGGAGCAAAAATGGCAGACCAATGCTCCGTACGGATCAAGCAGTGTTTTGCCTGGCAACCCTTACGTCCAAACAGAACTGAGATCGGCCGGTACTCCTAATTCTCCGGCAATTGCGGCTGGCCGGGTGTTTAGCTATGACCGGAACGGCAATCAAACTCAGCTTCAGGAATACGACTGGGTTCCCTACAGCGCTGTCGTGCATGATTCGAGCGGCGCCGTGACGTCTTTTAACGGCGGAGGTTCCATACGCACAACGTCCAGTCAATACATCAACGGCGCCGCCGGAGCGGTGAACGGAGATGGAAACTCGCATTATCCTCTAAATGGCAGCTCCGCAGCGGACGGCTTCGGGTACTGGAACGCGCTGAGCTCGTCGAACAATCCGCAACTGATACATCTCATCTACCAGACTACCGTCTCAGGCTCCTCCGCCGCTGCCCAGGTCGCTTATGATGGAAATGCTTTCGGGCAGTATTCCCAGATTACTCATGGCAACCCGACGATGGAGCAACACTGGGACTCCGGAGCGAATCAATACCGGCAGGTAAGTCATTCATATGACAGCTTTGGAAATATCACATCGACCCAAAATGCGCGAAATTACGTAACACAATACTCCTACGACTCCAGCAAGGTTGGGAGTTGCTCAACAGGCGTGTCCACCCCCAGCAATCTCTACGTGTCGCAGATCGTTCAGGCTTACGGCACGTCTGACGCGAGAACATTTCAGTTCACGCATGACTGCATGAGCGGCGCCACTGCTTCCGACGCCGATGTGGACCACTCACTCACGAGGACCTACACGTACGATAATTTTTCCCGCCTCGCAACTGTACAAGAGGGATCTGTCCGCAAGACGTCGGCTACTTACAACGATCTAGCTCGTGAGATCGACAGTTATTCGGACTTGAATGCAAGCGGCGATCAATCGCTCGTTCAGAAGTCGTACTACGATCAACTAGGCCGCGTACGGCTCACGCGGGACTCCGCCGGCAATCTGATACAGAGCCACTACTTGACGCCCCCAGGAAGCGGGTACAACTACGAGCTCAGTTCCAATCCGTATGTGACGCAAGGCGAAGCCACAATGGGATGGACACTGACTCAGCGTGACACGGTCGGGCGCGCCCGTTCCGTGCAGCACTTCAGCGGATCCAGCCTGCCCGCGCCGTGGGGAAACAATAGCACCAACAGCGGGACCGCTTCCGTGACCTATGTGCCCGGCAATAACGTGTACTGTACAACGAGCACGGACGAAGCCGGCGTATCCAGCACTAGTTGCACCGACGGACTTGGCCGCCTCAAGCAGGTGACTGAGACTGGCCTCGGGGCGACGACTTTTTACGGCTACGATGCTCTCGACGATCTCACGTGCGTGACGCAAGGCGGGACGCTAACCAGCGGCGTCTGTCAGAATGGCGTCATCCGCAACTTTACTTACAGTTCTCTAAAACAGCTCCTCTCGGCTACTAACCCTGAGAATGGGCTGCTCACCTATACCTACGATCCGAATGGGAATCCGCTGACGCGGAGCGACGCTCGCGGTACGACAACCTCCGGTTATAACGGGCTGGATCAGATTACTTCTAAGACATATAGCGACGGCACAACTCCGCCAGTCAGCTACGCTTACAACAAAGGCTGGCTGACACAGGTGACCTCCAGCGCGTCCACCTACAATTACACCAACTGGGATGGAATTGGCCGGGTCACCGGGGCAAATCAAATCACCGCCGGCCAGACATACCCCTTTATCGTGCAACACAAGCCCAGCGTGGGCATCGCCGCGATTCAATACCCGAATAGTAACCGGGTCATCGCAACCAGCTACGACTCATTTGGCAGGCCGAGCTCGGTATCGGCGCAAATCGGAACGAATTCGGCGACGAACTATGTGGGCGACATAAGCCACCCGATCGGCTACGCTCCGCACGGCGGGATCACCTCGATGGCTCTGGGAATGGCTTCAAGTCTGCCGAACGGCATACCGGTGACCACGCAATACAACTCGCGGCTGCAGCCCAACCAGATTCAGGCCGGCGCGGGTGTTTTGAGCCTCGGCTACTGCTACCGTTCCGTCGATTGCGCTACGACGCTGAGCACGCAGGCGCAAAACAACGGCAATGTGCTGCAGCAGACGATCACACGGTCCGGGGCGGGGGCGTGGACCGACAATTACACCTACGATGCGGCCAATCGTTTGGCGCAGGCGAGCGAATCGGGGGCGGGGAGCTGGTCGGAGAGCAACTGCTACGATACGCTGGGTAATCGCTGGGTGGTGGCGCCGCGATCGGGATTACCGACATCGCTAGAGACGCCGCACGGCACTTCCTGCAGTGGGCCGGGGCAGTACAATAGAAACAATCAAATCACCGGCTGGTCCTATGAGCGGGGGAACGTAACGCAGGTCTTTGCCATGTCGCGCAGTTTTGCCTATGACGCGGAAAGCCGGATGACCTCGGCCACGGTCAACAGTCAGACGTCCACCTATAGCTACGACGGCGACGGGCGGCGTGTGCAGAAAGCCGCTCCTGGGGGAACGACGGTGTACGTCTACGATCCGTTCGGTAACCTGGCCCAGGAATATGGTCCGGGTGGCGGACTGGGTGGAACGGAGTATGTAGTCTCCGACGCGCTGGGTTCGATTCGGCTGGTGCTGGATGGGAGCGGGGCGGCTGTGCGCTGTTACGATTACTTGCCGTTCGGGGAGGAGATCGGGAATGGCACGGCGGGGCGGACTGCGGGGTGCTTTGGGAGCGGGTCGTATCCGGCGGCGACGGCGGATATTGTTAGTGAGAAGTTCACGGGGAAGGAGCGGGATGGGGAGACGGGGTTGGATTGGTTCATTGCGCGTTACTACAGTTCGGCCCAGGGGCGTTTTACGAGTCCGGATGAGCCGTTGATAGGTCAGGACCCGTCAAACCCGCAGAGCTGGAATCTCTATTCTTACGGCTTGAACAATCTGTTACTCTACACTGACCCTACGGGACAAAACCCTTGTATTAACGGTCTGAATCCCGAGACTGGGAACATATGCGCGGAAGGAACTGCCCAGTCGACGCGGCTGAGCTATTTCGATGAATTATTGTTGCGCTCTCTTACAACGACTGTACAAGTGGCCCAACGAGCACAGGAGCTTGTGGCTCCGGTCGTCTCCGCGATTGACAGCTTCAGACAAAATCCGAATTGCGCCGCTTCACTCGCCGTTGGAGGAGCGGCCGCAGGAGCAGGTATTGGCGCGTATGTAGGCGGTGGCGTTGGAGGCGCGACAGGATTCACGCTCGGTTCGGTAGTGCCCATAGCTGGAAATGCTGCAGGCTTGGCAGGTGGCGGAGCGTTGGGTGTGGCAGGTGGTGCGCTTGCCGGCGGATCGATTGGCGGTGCACTGGGAGGATTAGCCGGGGGCGTTTTCTGCAGCAGCGGGACTGGGGGATCTGGCGCTGCGGGAGGGGGAGCGAGCGGGTCTTCAGCCAACAATCAAGAAAGCAAGACTGCGGATCAGATAATTTCGCAATCTAAGAAAGCAAGTATCCGGGATGTCTTTCCTGGTCAATACCTCAACAGTACGCTAACTCAGATTAGGGAGAGCGCGGCGGCCGGGGATAAAGCGGCCAGGACAGCTCTTAAGCTACTTAGCAATAACAGGTTTAACAAATGAGTACAAAATCGAGATGGTTCGTTGCGGAGGCCGTGTTCAAGGCCACACTACAATCTCAGGATGCCGATTGGAAGCCTCTCATTGAAGAACTGCTTTTCCTTGTTTTCGAAATTGATGAGATTTCAGCCTCGGCTAAGGCCGAAGCGATTGCGAGAGAAAAAGAGCATTCCTATCAAAACCAGAAGGGTCAGCGCGTGACTTGGAGGTTTGTTCGCCTTATTGAAGTCAAGGAGATGATTGATCAGCGATTCGAAGACGGAGCTGAGATAAAGAGCACAATGCGAGGAGGTGGAGTTGATCAGGATCTGTTGACGGAACCGGCGCTTCGCGTCGGCTGAAGGTCTGCCCGTCATTGGCTGACGAGCATGCGCCCTGGGGAACAATCTCATCGAGTCCCGGGGTACAACAGCCGACTGGAACTGACGTCGGTGCAAGCGGGAGGATGGCTGACGTTGGGGTATGACTATGGAGTTGGGAACAATAACGGCAACGTGAAGAGCCATAGTATTTCCGATGTGGGGGCGAACCAGACGTTCATCTATGACGCGATGAACCGGCTGCAGTGGGCCTCGGCTACTGCTGCCGTTCCGTCGATTGCGCTACGACGCTGAGCACGCAGGCGCAAAACAACGGCAATGTGCTGCAGCAGACGATCACACGGTCCGGGGCGGGGGCGTGGACCGACAATTACACCTACGATGCGGTTAATCGTTTGACGCAGGCGAGCGAATCGGGGGCGGGGAGCTGGTCGGAGAGCAACTGCTACGATGCGCTGAGCAATCGCTGGGTGGTGGCACCGCGATCGGGATTACCGACATCGCTAGAGACGCCGCACGGCACTTCCTGCAGTGGGCCGGGGCAGTACAATAGAAACAATAAAATCACCGGCTGGTCCTATGAGCGGGGGAACGTAACGCAGGTCTTTGCCATGTCGCGCAGTTTTGCCTACAGCCTGGCGCTCCTGCCCGGTCGGGTCGTCATCGATTGGCGGGTCCACAAGCAAATGCACGCGCTGCCGTTCAACGTTCATGGATTCTCACTTTGCGCCGGATTCCGAACTAAAAGCATTTGCCCGCCCTACTTACCTTCTTCCTTCCCCATATAGAGCTCGCTGATCAGACCCCGGTGGTTTTCCAGCACCTTGGTCCGCCGCACTTTCATCGTAGGCGTCAGCTCGCCGCTTTCAATCGAGAAGTCGCGCTCCAGGACTCGGAATTTGCGGATCTGCTCGAAGGAGGCGAGCTGCTTGTTCGCGCGGACCACGGCCTTTTGCAATTCCGCAACCACCGGGGGCGCGGCGATCACTTCCGCCTGTTGGCGGCCTTTCCACTCTTCCATCCCTTTCAGAGATTCGACATTGGCCACGTTCAGCGTGAATAACGCGGTGACGTACGGGAGCTTGTCTCCAATTAAGAGCATCTGGTTGATCAGCGGTTCCGTCTTGAACAAGCCTTCGATCCGCGTAGGATAGATCTTCTTGCCGTTCGAAGACACGATCAGCTCTTTCTTGCGGCCGATGATAAACACAAAGCCGTCCGGGTCGATCTCGGCGATATCGCCGGTTGCCAGCCAGCCATCGCGAAGCACGCTCGCGGTGGAAACCGGATCCTTGTAGTACCCGGTGAACAGGCACGGGCTTTTTACCATCAATTCGCCGTCTTCCGCCAGACGCACCTGTATGCCTTCCAGCGGTTTGCCGATGCTGCCAAACCTGGGGTTGTCGATTGGATTCAGAGTGACCACGCCCGCTTCGGTGAGGCCGTAGCCCTCGATGAGCGGCAAGCCGATCGCCCCATAGAACTCGGCCAACTCCTTGCCGAGCGGCGCGGCGCCAGAGGCTGCGATGCGCAAGCGGCCTCCCAGACGCTCCCGGATTTTCGAGAAGACCAGGCGGTCCGCCAGCTTGAGAGCCGGGTTCATCCACCCCGGAACAGGTTTGCCCTGCTGTTGCAAAAGGGCCGCCTGCGCTCCCAGTCCCACCGCGCCGTGCAACAGCTTCTTCGAGATCCGGCCACGCTTGTTGATCTCGGTCGAGATGCTCGTGAAAATCCGCTCCCATACGCGCGGCGGCGCAAGGAAGAAGGTCGGGCGGATGGTCTTGAGCTCATTCGGCAGCTTGGAGAGGCTCTCGGAAAACCATACCGTCACGCCCAATCGCAGAGGTACCATTTCGTTGACGACGCGTTGCGCAATGTGCGCCGACGGAAGGAATACGATGGTCGAATCGGCCGGTGTCAATCTCAGCGCTGCAGGCCCCATATCTGCATTTGCTACTAAGGCCGCCTGCGTTACGATGCCCATTTTGGGCTCGCCAGTCGCTCCGGAGGTCAGGTACAGCACCGCCGGATCGGTGGGCGACACTTCGCGGCGAATCGCTTCAAAGCGTCCGGGGTCCGCCTCCATAGTTTCCTTGCCTTTGGCCCGCAGTGCCTCCAAAGTGATTGCGTTCTGGGCTTCACCGGTCAGCAGGATAAAGCGTAGCTGCAAACCGTGCTCGCCCGACGCGCCGATCAGCGCGCGCAAGCTCTTTGGATTTTCGACGAACACGGTTCCCGCGTCGCTGGCCCGCAAATTCCCGACCAGATCGGGGAGCGGATAGCTGGTGTAGAGCGCGGCGGCGACAGCTCCCGCTGCCATAATCCCTATGTCCACCAGATAAAACTCGGCCCGCGTTTCCGAGTAAATCGCGACATTCTCACCCTTTTCGACACCTAGCGCGCGCAACCCGCAGGCAATCTCCTGGACCGCGCGCCGGTATTCGCCCCAGGTGTATGTCTTGTACTCACCTTTTCCTAACGGCTGTTGTAATGCGGCTACATTGGCGAGCCCCTGCGCGGTTTCTTCGAGGACCGTGTAAACGGTTCTGGAGTTCATCAGATAACCATAGTATAGTTATTTAGCTGTTCCAGAAAGGACACGTCCTATGAGTAGTCGAACACTGATGTTGATCATCGTGATTATCTTGCTGCTGGCCGTTCTGCCGACATGGCCGTATAGCTCCGGCTGGGGCTATTATCCCAGCGGCGGGTTGGGATTGATCGTGCTGATCCTGATAATCCTGCTAGTGATGGGAAGACTGTAGATCATTGACAATACTGTAATCATGTGGGGCAGGTGATCTCGTCACCTGCCAAGCGACCGAAGGTCGCCCGAGCAGGACGAACCTGCCCCACCTGCTTCGCTAGTTATAATAGCGGCGATCGCGGCGCAAATACGCGGGCATGTCCAAGTCAGCCAGCGGAAGTGGAGGCTGTATCTGCTCTCCTACTACTGGCTCCGGCTCAGGTTGGGGCGCGGCCGCCACCGGTGGTTCGTACACCGTCTCCGGAGCTCGCGCCGGCGCTTCCATGGGCACTTCCTCGCGCTCGTGGCGCGGTTTCAGCTTCGGCAGGTTCTCGCGCTGGAATCCGGTGGCGATTACGGTGATCTTCACCTCGTCTTCCATCGTTTCATTCAGCACCACGCCAAAGTTGATCTGCACATCTTCGAATGCAGTGGCGGAACGGATTAACGAGCAAGCCTCATTGACGTCGTGCAGACTCAGGCGGCTCGACCCGGTGATGTTGATCAGAACGCCGCGAGCGCCCTTCACGCCGCCTTCTTCCATGAGCGGACATTCGATGGCCCTGCGAGCCGCTTCGATCGAAGCGTTTTCGCCTTTCGCGGTAGCCGTCCCCATCATGGCGTAACCCATGCCGAGCATGATGGAGCGGATATCGGAGAAGTCGCGGTTGATCAAGCCCGGCGTAGTGATGATATCGCTGATCCCCTGAACGGCCTGCCGCAGAATATCGTCGGCCACCCGGAATGCCTCGAAGAAACTGGTGCCCTTGGGGACCAGTCCCAGCAGCCGGTCATTCGGCACCGAGATCACGGTATCCACCGTCCCGCCGATTTCCGACAGCCCGCGCTCCGCCTGCTTCATGCGGCGTGGCCCTTCAAAACCGAAGGGCTTGGTCACCACCGCCACCGTAAGCGCGTTCAGTTCTTTGGCGAGTGAGGCGACTACCGGCGCGGCTCCCGTTCCCGTGCCTCCGCCCAGTCCGGCGGTGACGAACACCATGTCGGCGCCCTCCAGCAGCTCGATGATGCGCTCGGTATCTTCGAGAGCCGCCTGCCGGCCCATGGAAGGGTCGGAACCCGCGCCCAGACCGTTGGTCACCTTGGAGCCGAGCTGCAGCTTGTTCGGCACCGGTGACGCCGCCAGAGCCTGAGCGTCGGTGTTCATGATGTGAAATTCCACGCCGCTCACGCCCTCATTCATCATGCGTGCAACGGCGTTCGAACCTCCGCCACCGACACCGATCACTTTAATCCTGGTGCCGTGGAGAGCTTCTTCCTGGATCGCAAACTTCAAAGCGTTCATGCCTAACCTCCTCTTATCTCAAAATTAATCCCGCTAATCCCTGGGCCTTGGGTTTCCACCGTGGCACAGGCATTCCTGCCTGTGTGGGTTTGAGGCGAAAGTACAACACACTCTCGAAAAACCGTCCGTGCCGCGAGGAGAGTGGAGCAGGCCGTTGGCCTGCCGAGCAGGCGAAACGGTGGGCGATCCCGCGCCCATAAAAACAGGCAAGAATGCCTCTGTTACAAGTGTTCATGCCTAAACCTCCTCTTATCTCAAAATCAATCCCGCTAATCCCTGGGCCTTGGGTTTCCACTCCCGCATCGATTTCAGGCGCGCGGAATACATCGAGAGCCCGGCTGCCGTAGTCCACGAAATGTTGTCGAGCTGATCCGGCCAATCCTCGATTCCGACCGGCAAGCCATTCCGGGTCTGGAAATTCAGAACGCGCTCGGCCATGTCGCACATGCCGTTCAGAAGCGCTCCGCCGCCCGTGAGCACGATGCCCTCGAACAGACTCTGTTCCATCCCCGCTTTCGCCAGCTCGGCTCGCAAGAAAAAGAAAAGCTGCTCCGCGCGGGCTTCCAGAATGTCGTTCAATTGGCGGCGCGGAGCCTCTCGCGGAGCGCGGCCTTCGAGCGATGGCACTTCGATCAAACTATTGTCGGCGGTCAGCCCCAGAATGGCGCAGCCATATTCGCGCTTCAGCCGCTCGGCGTCTTCATAGCTGACTTTGAGCCCGAAGGCGACATCGCGCGTAAAGTGGTCGCCACAGATCGGGATGCTTTTCGCCATGACTACGGCATCGCCGTCGTAAACGACCAAGTCGGTAGAGTGCAGTCCGATGTCGACCAGGGCGACGCCACGGCTCCGGTCTTCCGGTAGTATGGCGGCATAGGCGGAAGCAATCGGCTCGAAGACCGTCTCCTCCACCGCGAAGTGGGCCTGGTGCACGGCACGGACCAGGTTATCGTGCTCCTGCGAGGAAACGGTCGCGATGTAAACGTTCGCCTCCAGACGCGCGCACACCGCGCCTTTCGGATTCCGGAACCCGGCCCGCCCGTCGACGGTGAAATCCTGCAAGAAGACGTGCAGCAGCGAAACGTCACTTTCGAAACGCCCGTGGGCGGCGCGGTCGGCGGCATAGGTAAGGTCATCCTTGGTGACTTCGCGGGGGCGTCCAAACTCATAGACGCCTCGGCGGTTGTCTCCGTCCACGCTGCTTCCCGCCACTCCGGCGACCAGCGAATCCACCGCCACCTGTGCGTCTGCTTCGGCCTGCTGCACGGCGGAATGAATACAGGCGGATACAGCCTGCGGGTCGGCGATACGGCCTTTGGCCCAGCCGATGGATTCAATCTCGCCCTTGCCAAGAAAGCGGATCTGCGAATCTTCCACCACACAGATGACGCAGCGGGTGTGGCCGCTGCCTGCATCCAGGCCGACGGCGTACTGCGGTTTATTGGGCACGGCGATGCTCCTCGTTTGGGACCGCGAAAATGCGTCCGTCCAATTGCAGATCCAGGGCGGACAGATCGGAAGTACGCTTCCGGATTTCGTCGTAATGAGCCAGGAAATTCTGGAAGCGAGTCCGGAAATTGTGATCGCCCAGCATGAGCACGATGGCCCTTTGATCGATTTTCAGAGTGACCTTCAGATCATCCAGATCCGACACGTCAACCTCGGAAATCCGGTTGCGCGATGGACCCAGGTCATCCAACATATGCAGCATGCGCCGTATTCTGACGGCGCGCATCGATTGGCTTTCCTGCAACCGCACTCCGGACACCACCGGCAGGTTAAAAGGTGTGCGATGAGGAGGCTCCAGCACCACTCCATCCTGATCGATCAATGACCAACGCGAAATCGACTCCGTCCGAATTTCGATGAATGCCACCGGCTGCCTCTCCGAAATTTGAACGGTGATCTGGTTGGGCCAGGTCCGCAAGATGGAAGCTTCTTTGATCCAGGGCACGCGCAACAGCGCTTTGCGCCGGTCCGCCATCGGCAACAAATACAGACTGCGGCCGGCGTCCGGCTGAAACACGCGCAGCACATCGGTTCGCGAAGCAAATTTTATGCCCGTCAGATGGATCCCGGGACTCTCTTCGCCGTATTCCGCCGGCGGACTCAGCGCGAATCTCGGGTCCCGAATCAAGAACTGCTCGATCTGCTGTGTCGCGTAAATCGCACCGGCAAACGCAATGATCAGCAGCGAAAGCATAAGAGCCCGGCGCCAAGCGGACCTGGACGCTTGAGAACGCTCTTGTTTCTTCATGTTAACCTGCATCAGCGGATACCGTGAAGCACGCACTCGTGCGTGCCCGTCGAGACTCCTCTCGACGCCTGGCTGATGAGGAATGCGCGTTCACTGTCATCCAGCCGCCCTCAACCTTTCGAGCAGCCGGTCGCCAGCCTGCCCCACATTACCCGCTCCCAAAGTCATCACCACATCGCCCTCCCAGACGCCCGCCAGGACGTTGTCTACCGCCTGTTGGATGGTTCCGGAATACTCGACACCGCGGTGGCCGAATTCGTGAATTCGATCAGCCAGAGCTTGGCCGGTGACTCCCTCGATGGGCTCCTCGGAAGCGGCATAGATTTCGAGTACATGGACAGAATCGGCCTGATGAAAGCTCATCGCGAATTCATCCATCAGGGCCTGCGTGCGCGTAAAACGGTGCGGCTGGAAAATGACGTGGATGCGTTTGTAGTTGCACAGACGCGCGGCGGCTAAGGTTGCCCGAATCTCGGTTGGATGATGGCCATAGTCGTCGACTACCGTGACGCCGCGTTCCTCGCCCCGCACTTGGAAGCGGCGGTCAACGCCGCTGTAGTTTGCGAGCGCCTGGCGCATCGTGTCCACCGGCACTTCCAGCTCCAGGCCGATTGCGATGGCGGCGGTGGCGTTGAGCACGTTGTGAAAGCCGGGAACCCGCAGATGGAACTGGCCCAGATCCCGGGATCGCTGGCGTATATGAAACGTACTGTCGAAATGCCCGGACTCGGCGTCGCTCACCACCAGGCCGGCTTGCGGACTGAGCCCATAAGTGACGGTACGCCGGTTGATAGCCGGCATAATCTGCTGCACGTTTTCGTCGTCCAAACAAACCACTGCCGCGCCATAGAACGGCACCCGGTTTATGAAATCGGTGAAAGCTTTTCGAATCTCTTCTATGGAAGCGTAGTGATCCAGGTGCTCCCGATCGATGTTCGTGATCACCGCCAGAATCGGGCTGAGCTTGAGGAATGAACCGTCGCTTTCGTCGGATTCCACCAGCAGATAGTTGCTGCGGCCCAGACGCGCATTCGACCCGCCCATGGACGCGACTTTGCCCCCCACCACCACGGTAGGGTCAAGACCCGCCTCGCTGAGCACGGCCGCTGTCATCGACGTGGTGGTGGTTTTACCATGGCTGCCGGCGATCGCAATTCCGTATTTCAGCCGCATCAACTCGGCCAGCAGCTCGCCGCGCGGGATCACCGGGATGTTAAGCCGCCGCGCCTCCAACACCTCGGGATTGCGCGAATCGACGGCAGAGCTAACTACCACCGCCTTGGCCCCTGCGACATTCGCCGCCAAGTGCCCTTCTCGAATGGAGGCGCCCAGTTGGGATAAACGCTCCGTGGTTGGACTGAGCTTCAGGTCCGAGCCGCTGATCTGATAACCGAGGTTAAGCAGCACCTCCGCGATACCACTCATGCCGATTCCGCCGATACCGGTGAAATGCAGATGTTGTGGCTTGAAAAACATTTTTCTATTGTATTGTTCCGGCTTTCCATCCGTATGTCAATGGGCAAGATAAAAAACAATAAGATTATCGAGCCGCTCTACTGAGCCGCGACCGTAAGGGAGCGAATGCCGGTTCTTCAATGACATACCTGACAGCCTCCTGCACACGGGAACGTGCGCAAGCGCATCACGATCCTTTCATAACCATCGCGTACTGCCACGCTTGCGTGCGTAAACGCATGCCGCGCCCAGCGCTTTCGATCTCGTTCCTCGGACCCCAGGCGGTTCAAATTCCGGCTGGCGTACGACTTGAAATCGTTCATGACTCTCTCAGGCCGAACTTCTGCCTCCACGATCACGCGCACGTGATTGGTCCGCGCGTGTGCAGCCAACAGACTCCAGCCGCGGTGCAAACATACTTCACGGAGAGCCTCTCGAACGATCGCACTGCTGCCGCGGTCGAGCAAATACGGCGCTTGGTCCACGCGTGCGTTCCGCATCCGTTGGCGTTCTTCCGCCGCTCGTTGTGGATCCGCTCCCAATAATCGGCTCCCGGGCAGATTGTGGCGCTGATCTACAGAACCCGATTCATCGCCATGCATGTGTGTCCCGTAACCGGCGAAAGTAATAAAGTACCTCATAGATTAGACCTAATTTGCCCGCCAATCACTCCCTGACGGTCGTGGCTCGGTAACGGGCAAGGGTCGTAAGGACCGCTGTCCCCGCAATCCCCAGCAAGGTAAGCGCGGCACCTAAATAGACCGAGGCCGGACGATAACGCATGGTGAGCTGGTGCGATCCTTGCGGCACCAGCACGCCGCGTAAAGGTCCGTCCACTTCGTAGATCTCGGCCGGCTTGCCGTCCACCCTGGCGCCCCAGCCGGGGAAGAACGCATCGGATATGACAACCATCCCGTCGCAACCCATATTGGCCCTGATCGTGACCACTTCGGATTTGTAACTCGGGATGGATACGTCGTCCGGCGCGCTGCAAGCCGGTATGGCCGGAATGTTTTTTAGCGAGAACGCCTTGTGCCGGAGATCGTCGAGGTGGTCGCGGAGAATATCCATGCCGTCACTTAGTTTTTTCACCGGAATAATCTCGTGCACGGCCCACGCCCGCGGGAACACCGAGGGATTTTCGAACACCTTGATGCCGCTCGTCCCCTGGTACATCTCCCGGGAGTCGCCAAACGGGGGCTTGTCGCCGCCCAGCGTGTAGCGTACGCCCAGCAGGAAGCGGGCCTGCCAGGTATGCCACTCCAGAGCGAACACGTTTGTCGCGACGCTTGCGCCGTTCGCAAGGACCACATCAAAGTTATGGTATTCGCCCCAATTTGGAGAAATCGCATCCGTCGCCATCTCGACGCGAAATGGCCCGGGCTGCTTATGGAGGAATTCGGCAAGATCGCCGTTGCCCCTGACCTGGTTCAGGAAAACCTGGGTCTTGGGTTCTGAACGATCGGCAAACGCGTAGCCCGAATTGTTGCCCAGCTCGAGCAACAGCAGCAGGATCAGAAGAGGCGCGGCCTGGCGCCTGTCCAGATTTCCAGTACGCCACGCATACAGGAGAGCGGCGAGCAGTAAAGCCACAAACGGGGCGATCAATACCCGGTCCTCGGCGTCCCACGACAGCTTCTGCATGAACAGGGTGCCCAGAAACAGGATGAAGGTGAGAAGGGCAAAACCCAGCAGTCCGTTCCCAATGCGGCGCTCCCAGATGGAATCGCTTTGAAGAGCAAAACTTTCGACGCCAAAAGCCGCAAGCACCGCGGCGCCCAGGCCAAAGACGACGACCGCCATTGAGGGCACGCGCGCCTTGTCCACCAAGGGCAGCAGTCCATACAGGAGCCCTTGAAACACGCTATTCTGCCCGAGTGAATAGGCCAGGCCGCCCATCGCAATGGCCGCAAACAGTTTCACTGCATGCAGTCTCCAGCACAGCGCGATTCCGAGCAGAGCGAATCCGAGCGCGACGACTCCGATGTACGGATCCGCGTGGTGGTTCATGCCTGGAAAGACGATCGCGAACAGAGAGATCAGCGTGAGTGAGAAGTTCTTGTGGACCAGGTAAGGGACGGGATCGCTCCATCCCACCGGCTCCGCCGCGCTCACCCAGCGCATGGCAAGATGGCCGTACTCCTGTGCTGGTATGGTTTGCAACGCTCCCACCAGCACCATAAAGACAGCCATGACGGCCGCCCGCAGCAGCACGGTCCAGTGAATGTGTCCGTCGCGCAAGATGTAGTAGAGCCACACTCCGCCGGCCGTGAGCGTAATGAAGACGGGAACCTGATGGTGACCCGAGAGCCAGGCAATGCCCAGACATGCTCCGGAAAGCGCTGCGTTCGCAATGGCCCGCAAGGCAGGCTGCGAAGGTGACAACGAGCGCAACAGGAACAGCAGGACCAGCGGGGCCCACACGGCGCCGTTCACCATCTGCGGCCAGTCGCTAGTGCCGACATACGCCGCCAGGCTGAATATCAGTCCGCCCACCAGCGATGCCACGCGGGAACACCCCAGATCCCGGCAAAGCAGATAACAGAATAGTGCCGCCATGTAATGGATCGCGATGAAGTACCACTGCAGCGCGATCGGACGGATGTGCCCGTGCGTTTCAGGAATGAGGAACAGAAGCCAGTTCAGTGGATACGCGGCCCCGGGTTGTGCTTGTCCGAGCAGCGGTGCGCCCAGCCAATTGTGCGAATCCCACAACGGAAACATATGGTGCTGCGCCTGGCGCGCTTCTTCCTCAAACCACGGCAGCACCTGGGTCGCGATATCGGGACCGCCCAGCCAGGTGTACTGCTTGGTGAGCGTCAGCTTCCAATAAAAACCGGCTACGATCAACAGGATCAATAACGGGAAAGCGAGCCTGTGTTGGTTAGACATTAACGACTCACCGGCAGGCTAGACATTACTGGTACACCTGCTCCCAGGCTTTCGACCGTAGCCCAGGCTTTTGAGCCTGTGTTGGTTTGAGATCGCGAACCGGTGCAGGTCAGGCATTAACGACTCACCTGATCCAATATCTCTGCCGCACGCTCGGCGGCATGCGGATGGGCGAATGCTCTGGCCTGCTCCCCCATTCGGTCCAAACGTTGCGGATCGGCGGCGAGTTTCGCCACTTCCTCAAAAAATCGCCGCCCATTCATCTCCCGATCGAGCACCAGCACGGCTGCATTTGCACGCGCCAGCGCTTCCGCATTACGAAGCTGATGCTGGTCCGCGGCAGAGGGAAACGGAACCAGAATGGACGGCTTTCCGGCCGCGGCGATCTCGACCACGGTACTGCCCGACCTGGACACGATCAGGTCGGCACGCGCGAACGCAGCGGGCATGTTATCGAAGAAAGGCAGGATTTCGCCTTGCAAGTCTGTCTGCGCGAAGCCGTTTGAGAAGTCTTGATAAGCGACGGCGCCGGTTTGGTGCAGCAGGCGCACTGGGAAGGCAGCGTTCTGGAATAGCGGCCACGCTTCCCGAACGGCTTCGTTCAAGGTCCGCGAGCCTTGACTTCCGCCGGTAATCAGAATCGTAAATACTGCCTCGCGAGGTTTCGGAGAAATGTCGAAAAACTCCTGACGTATCGGCACGCCAGTGACCTCCGAGCGCCCGGGCGGAAAAAAGCGGGCCGCCTCCGGGAAGTTCAGCAAAGCACGCGAAACAAAACGTCCAATGCGCCGGTTGGTAACGCCTGGCATCGCATTCGGCTCGAGGACAACAATCGGCAGGCGCCGGATCAAGCCCGCGAGCACTACGGGACCCGCCACGTAACCACCCATGCTGAAGATCGCCGCCGGGCGATGCCGGTCAAACATCCCGAACACCTGGAAGACGCTGAGCGGTAGCTGGCGAAAGGTCCGGAAAGTCTGCGCGGCCCCCACTCGCTTCAAGCCGCCGATCTGTATGTACTCCAGGACGAAGCCCGAGGATGGAACCAGCTTGGCTTCGAAGCCGGTCCGAGTGCCGATGAAAACAGGCGTATGGCCGCGCAACACGAGCTGTTTCGCAACCGCAATCGCGGGGATCACGTGACCGCCAGTGCCACCGCCCCCCATAATGATTGTCTTCGGCTGAGCCATTTGTGTTCATCCGTGTTTATCCGTGGCCTTCACTCCGCCTGCTCACTCACGCTCAACAGCATTCCCAAACACAACAGTGTGCTCAACAGCGAGCTGCCGCCAAAGCTAATCATCGGCAAGGGAATTCCCTTGGTCGGGCCAAGATCGAGCACCACACTCATATTGATCAACGCCTGAATAACAATCGACGCAGTAACTCCCAGGGCCAGATAGCGTCCAAAATCGTCCGGCGCGGTCCAATACAGCCGTAAGCCGCGCCACAGGATCACCAGGAAACCCGCCAGAACAAAGAGACAGCCGCCTATTCCCAACTCCTCTCCGACGATCGCGTAAATTGTGTCGGTATGCGATTCGGGCAGGAAGAGCCACTTCTGCCTGCTTTGCATCAGCCCCAGGCCGCTGGCGCCTCCGCTGCCGATAGCGATCTTGGCCTGCCTGATCTGATACCCTCCGTCGCGTCCGGCCACCGAGTCGTTCAGCACCTTCTTAAGCTTGCCCGAAGAATCGAATATGTCGGCGATCGTAAATTCGGGGTCGACGTAACTGATGACACGAGCGAGGCGATAAGGCTTCATGATGACGGCGACTGTGGCAAACAACAGCAGCGCCGCCACCGCGGCGGCAAAGTATTTCCACTCCAGACCAGCGACGAAAAACATGACCAGCGCCGTAGCAATCAATACGATTGCCGTGCCCAGGTCTGCAACCACAACCGTTATGGCCAGCACCGCCAGCGCAAGCGTGGCCTGGATAATCGTTCGCGTGTCATTGATCAACTGCGTCCGGCGAGTTAGGAAATAGGCGAGGAACAGGATCAAAGCAGGCTTGGCGAACTCGGACGGCTGCAGAGACCCGAAGGGAAGCCGGAACCAGCGATGGCTGCGCCCATCCACAAAGTAGACGGCGATCAGCATCACCAGCACGACTCCCAGCGCCCCAAAAGCGAATCTGGAACTCTGCATGGTTCGATAGTCGTGCCGCTTGCAGTACATCAGTACGAAGAAGCTGAGCAACGCCCAGCCGAGTTGGCGCGCGATAAAGTGCGTACTGGATGCGAATTTCAATTGCGCCATCACGGACGAAGCGCTGTAGACCATCACCAGGCCGAAGCTAACCATCAGGAGAATCGTGTTGAATAGGAACCAATCTGTTTTTACGCGTTGTGCCATCTAGCGGCCCCTCTCCGCCAACCGAGTGGCACAGGCATTCCTGCCTGTGTTGTTCGGCGTCCGTGTTCATCCGTGTTCATCCGTGGCCTTTGCTCCGCCTCTCTCCGCCAACTGCGAAACGATCGCTTTGAAAACTCTGCCGCGGTGCTCAAAATTGTCGAACTGATCGAAACTGGCGCAGGCTGGAGCCAGTAGCACAACCTCGCCCGGCTGGGCCCTTTGCCACGCGGTCTCCACCGCGGATTGAAGCGTGCCGGATTCGATCGCCGGCGTCGATCCCTGAATTTGCGCTTTGATCTTCGCGGCGGCCGCGCCAATCAGCAGCGCAGCCCGCGCCTTTTCGTGTAGCGAATCTCGCAGCAGCGTGTAGTCGCTGTTCTTGTCTTTGCCGCCCAGGATCACCCACAGGCCCCCTGGAAATGCATCCAGAGCTTTCAACGTCGCATCCACGTTGGTGGCCTTCGAATCGTTGTAGTAAGCGACGCCACCAAGCTCGCGGACCAGCTCCAGCCGATGCTCCACGCCCGGAAACGTGCGGACCGCCGCGGCGATTTGCGGCAGTGTTGCGCCGGCCAGGTGCGTTGCGGCGGCGGCGGCCATGGTGTTCTCGACATTGTGCCGGCCCCGCAATGGGATCTCGTGGGTGTTCATGAGCGGCTGGCCGTCGAACCGAATCGTCTCGCCATCCAACCATAGACCCTCCAATACTGGGCACAACGAGCTAAACCACACCACCGTTGCAGGCGTCAGCGCCGCATAAGTTACGCAAGTAGGATCATCGGCATTCAGGATGGCGTAATCGCCGGGCTGTTGCGTTTCAAACAGGCGCGCTTTCGCAGCCCCGTACTTTTCGAAAGTGTGATGGCGGTCCAGATGGTCAGGTGTCACGTTGAGAGCCATGGCGATGCGGGCGTGAAATTTCTGAATGGTTTCGAGCTGAAAACTGGACAGCTCCAGCACATTCCACTGGCCCGCGCGCGATGTGTTCACCAGCGCCGTCGGCGGCGTGCCGATATTGCCGCCCACCTGGCACGGGATTCCGGATTCGCGCAGTATGTGTCCGGCCAGAGCGGTGGTGGTGGTCTTACCATTGGAACCAGTGATCCCAATGGTGTCACCCTGCAGGTAAAAGCTCGCAAGCTCCAGCTCGCCGATGACCGGAAGCCCGTCTAATTCTGGAAGATCCGCCGGGACTCCGGGTGAGATCACGACTAAGTCCGCATCGCGAAGGGAAGCAGCGGTTTGCGGCTCGATTGGAATGCCTTCGATTTCACCCGTGAGCTTTTCGTCGACAGCGCGGACCTGCGCGCCTTTCTCCCGCAACAGGCGGATCGCCGCGACTCCCGACCGGGCGAGCCCGACAACAACAACGACTGTGGCGCAGGTCTCCGACCTGCGCGCAGGTCGGAGACCTGGGCCACAGTCATTGTTGTTGTCGGGATCGCCAGGTCGGGAGTCGCGGCGATCCGCCTGTTGCGGGAGAAAGGCGCGCAGGTCCGCGCTCTCGAAGAAACGCTCACGGGTGAAA
>JBPCOQ010000225.1:0-30812 GCA_051000095.1 Bryobacteraceae bacterium
CCGCAGATTGGACGCGGACTATCCGAGTTTTGCACATCGAAAAATGCACATCGGCTATTCTAGCCGTTTCTCAACCGGTTCGTGAATGTTAAGCACGCGCCGGGTGTCTTCCGCGTGCTGAGCGGAGTTTACAATCAGCCTATCGGTTTGATCCATAATGCGAGCGCTCAAGTCCATCCGGTCATTGGCGCGGTTCACCAGCAGCCGGGATTTCTCGACGGTAGACTGAATCCGTTCGTGCAACGTCATGATGGGCGGTTGGCAGAGTTTGACGCAGACGGCTGAGATTTGCAAGGGTGTAACGGCTAGGATCGTTCAACACCGAGCGTGACGTTTCCAAACTGCCTCCTGCCGCGCTCCACGTGGTCCATGCTGCATCGCCGGGCCCATTCCGTCACCACCACGGCATCCCTCTGCGGCTAGAACACGCTAAAACGCGCCGTAGGGCCAAATTCCGCGAACCAAATGTACGACAAGTCGAGCCATGTCGTCCCTGTCCGTCAGGTCAAGTTCGACCGATTGCACTTCACGGCTCTTCATTGCGTGGTCTGCGCAAAAAATGAAACCGTAGGAATCGTTCAGGAAAAAACGCGGGCGTTTCGTTGCCAGCAGTCCTGCCGGGAGCCGCGAATGTGATAGACTCGCTTCCCAATGCCACCCAGACAGGTTGGTAAATACACCAGGAGAGTTTCAATGATCAAGCCCATCCGGTTATTCAATGTCATCGCGGTTGGATTGTTCTGCTGTTGCATGGCGTCCGGGCAGACGCAACCGCCCCTGAACTACAGCCGTGACGCGTGCGTGAAAGTAAGAGATGGAAAGTGGGATGAGTTCTCCGCATTCCTGCGAGACGTCACGATCAAACTTGCAAAGGTTCGCGTGGACTCAGGGGCCTCCTCGTCCTTTATCGTTGCCCAAGCCATTGCGCCAGTCGGCCGGTCCGCCCGCTGCGACTATCACTTGGTCACCGGTTATGACGGCTTTCCGCCGGATCTTTCGGAACCGGCGAAGTTGGAAGCGGACATGCAAAAGGCGGGGATCGCGATGAGCCGGCAGGCGATGGCCGCCAAGCGCGACGAGCTGAGCTATCTGGTTGGAGTGGACATCTGGCTCCGACACGATTCGGTAGGAACGTCGGTGAAGGGCGGCTATGCCCGCCTGAATTACTACAAGTCGAAACCCGGGATGGTTCTGGCGGATTGGGTCGGCATGGAGTCTAGCGGTTGGAAGGCCCTTGCCGAATCCGTATCCAAAGAGACGCCCGGCATGGGCTGGTTGGTCGCGACGCTCGCCATGCCGGGCGGCGCCAGCCTGCCCTACAACGGCCTGACCGTAGACTCGTTCCCGAATTGGGCCGCATTAGGCAAAGGCATTCCGGCCCGAGCGACCTGGACCAAGGTACACGCAGACACGGATATGACGACATACATGGACCGTCTGGGTGCAATCGTCGAGCGGCCCAGGGTGGATATCGTGAAATTTGTCGAGATCATACGCGCAAAGTAAACGCCTCAAGTTTTAATCGACGGGCCGCGGCGTTGCACCCGCGGCCTCGTCCGCCAATCTCGCGCGAGAGCAACCCCTGCAAGAGAATAATGGTTGCGAGCGGATTGGATATCGGAGGAATTGAATATCTCCATGCGCCGCACGGCCGAATGATGTTCTACGACATCAACGCAAACTCGAATCTGCGCGCTCCGATTGCCCGGGCCTTAGGTTTGATCCGTTTGATTGAGTCGCTGACTTCCTTGTGGCTCAGATCCCAAATGTGAACGGCTTAAGAGTTCCGCCACTCTGACCACGGTCTTCGTCCTATGACAGTGAAAATCCGGGATAGTTGACAAACGGCCTTTATTAGCGTGGCGTACTATGACTGCGGTTCGCCTACGCTGTTCGAGCGGCGCGTGCCCACGACGCCTCCGCAGTGCCTACGAAACGCAATGCCCGCGCCGCGAACTCCCGGATTGGCTCACGCTCCCCGCGCTCCCAGCGGGCTAAGGTGGACGGGTCCACCCCGATCCGGTGCGCTGACTGTTTTTGGGAGAGGCCCAGCGCAGTCCGGCACTGAACCAACCTCTCGGCCCAACCGTTTGACGGCGGTAGTGGGTTGTACCCAAGAAATCGGATGATGGCCGGCATGTACTCTATCCCGGGTTTGGTGCGGTTGGTTTCCCAGTTATAGATGCTAGTTTTGTCCACGCCGACTTGTAGCGCGACCTGGCGTTGCAGCAGCTTCAACACCAGCCGCCGTCGCCGCAAATGATCGCCCAGCGTCTTCAGATGTTCCGGAGGTTGGGTGCGGCTGTCCATTTGGTGCGAGCGCGGCAGTACCAATGCTGCGGGTTCGTTCGGCTGGCTGAATCGGTATGTGATGACGATCTCGCTTTGCTGAACTCCCCATCGCTCTACCGTGTTGGCCTGGATCGATTCCACAAGGATTTCCACGATTTGACGTTTGAGTTCGGGCGGGATAGGGCCATCGAGCCGGGCCCGCAAGGCTTCCAGAAGTTGTTCTGCGGACTGAAGCTGCGCAGTTCTATCTTCAGTGGAAAGGGCGCGGGTGGCTGCTTCGAGCCTGGCGTGAACGGCGAACGATTCTGTATTGATCAGGTCGAGCTGGTTATCCAGTGTGGCGTCATCGATCCGGCCACGCCGGAAAAGAGCCAGTACCCGGTCGCGTTCGCCAGTCTTTTGATGAAGCTGTCCGGTGAGGTCGGCCAATTCCTTTTGGCGTCGTTGACGGTCGCCGTCCTGCATGGAAACCCGCTCGCGCAACTTCTCAAGGATCTCACCGGGGTTGCGCAGAAATGATTCAACATCGGCCCAGACCAGCCGCTCTACGTACTCTCCATTGAGACTCTTTGCGGGGCACTTCTTGCCTGAGAGTCCATAAAGCCCGCGGGCGAACTGGCGACCATTGCATCGGTAGTAATGGTCCCGCTGTGGAGCCGTCATTTTCATTCCCGAGTACGTTAACCCGCAGAGGCCGCACTTAATGAGTCCTCGGAGCAGGTATTGCATTCGGGTATTCCGGGTACACATGATCCTGTTGGAGCGCAGTACTTGCTGCGCGGCTTCCCAGACATCTTCCGAAACGATGGCTGGCACCTCGCGGACGATAATCTTGCGAATCGGATTCGTGCTGCGCTTTCCGAACAGGTGCTGCCCCATGTAGGTTCGGCTCACTATCATGTTTCGAACGTGGGAAGGACGCCAGACAGTGGCAACTCGGCGAGTACGCTTGCCTGCTTCCGACCCGATCGTGTTCGCGGCTGAACTGCACGGAATGCCGATCCGGCTTAGGTGGTCAGCAATCTGTTGGCAGGACTTCTTCTCGACGGCGCTCATCCGATAGATTGTGCGGACGACCTCCGCTTCGCTCATCTCGAAACCGGGAATGGGCTCCTCGCTCATGACAATACGCCCTCGGCCACGCTCGTCCTTTTTGCGGTACGCGTAGGGAATCACCCCGCCCATCCATGCCCCTGCCTTAGCCAATCGGTTCGTCCCTGCTACAGAACGCTCCCGGATCACATCCCGCTCATGGGCCGCGAAGCCAGACAGCATTGTCAGCATCAGTCGCCCGGTTGCGGTCGCCGTGTCGAACTCCTCGGTCATGCTCCGGACGCGCACGCCGCATTTTTCCAGTTCCGCCACAGCATTCAGGATGAGCCGCGTGTCCCTGCCTAGCCGATCCAGCCTGTAAACGAGGATCTGATCGAACTTCTTGAGCAGCGCATCAGTGAGAATGATGGCACCTTCAGGACGGCGGTCAATGGGAATCGTGCCCGACACACCATCGTCCGCATAGACCCGGAAGACCGGGAGCTGATGCAGTTCGCAGTACCTCTCAGCAAATTCACGCTGCGTCGCGATGGACTGGCGCTCGCGCTGCTCTTCGGTGCTTACTCGAAGATAGACGCCGACCGGCATAGGGTTCTCAATCGTCGCTGTCCTTTTGCGTTTCGGTTTGGTGAACCATTCGGTTCACATTGGTCACTCAGGTCGCGGAGAATTGCAAGGCCTGGAGAATACGCGTTGCAGTGTAGATTCTTGCGTTCTGCCCGACGAGTCCTCTTTCCCTAGCAGCTGGACCAAAACCTCCAGCAGTTCGTCCATATGCTGTTCCAAACCGGAGTTGTCTGTGGCGAACCGCCTACTGATTGTCATTGGGAAGGAGACCTTGGACGGTGGGGTCGCCACGAATTCTTTGGGGGAGCTTTTATTTACCTTGCCTTTCCGTGCAAACAGAGTGATGAATCGTCATGCGCCAACCAAAGCGCAGAAAAGGAAAGGACAACCAATATGACCAACGAAGAAACGAACACAGCCGCCAACGTCGCGGAACAGGGCGCGACAGTCGCGCCGGAGAAGGCCTCCTCGAAGAAGAGTGCCAGCAAGAGAGCGGACGCGCCCAAGGGCCGTAAGAACGCTAAGGGCGGCAAAGCCAAGCCCGCGCCTCGGAAGGCAGCCAAGTCTGGCAAGAAGGCCAGTAAAGCCGCCCAGGAAGCCAACGCGCCTCGCGCCGAAAGCAAGGGCGCGAAAATCCTCGCGATGATCGCACGGGCGAAGGGGGCCACTCTCGCCGAGATCATGAAAGCAGCAGATTGGCAGGCCCATAGCGTTCGCGGCTTCATCTCCACGGCGGGCAAGAAGCACGGCATCAAGATCGAGTCCGCGAAGAACGAATCTGGCGAGCGCAGCTACAAGAGCACGGAATAGGCGCTCGCGAGTCTTATCAAGGCCGCCGACCTTAAGGCCGGCGGCTTTTTTGCGGCTTCCGCCATTATTGATCCCGCTGTATATTAGCCAACGCTCCGCAACCCCGTATAAGTGACTCTGTCGTCTTCCGCGAATAGTGCCCGCGCCATCGCCGTGATCGTGGCCGCTACTCCGTCAATCCTCTTCGATGCGGTATCGCGTGGCGGCTTCGCGGGCTTACAGTTGTCGCCGCCATCGGTAACCAACGCCAAGCAGGAGGCGTGCCAATTCAGGATCGGATTGTTCCCGTGCGCAAGCTTGCGATTCATGTAGAGCCCGATAAAGTGCTTGGTGGCCGCCGTCAACCCGCCGATGGTCTGTGATATGTCCACACAGATAAATCCCTCGGGAGCCAGTAACAGATTCGCGGCCGCTTTGATCCCGCCCCAGCGGTCGAAAGTCACCTCTCGGACCTCGAACACTCGTGACGCCCACCGGACTCTCTCAATGATGACGTTCATGTCGATCTCGGCACCGGGAGTCGTCTCCAGGAATCCGGTGTGCGTCCAACTCGTCAACGGAGCCCTGGTGCGCCGCTCGATATCGAATATCCGTTCACTCGGCAACCAGAAGAAGAGCAGTACTTTCCACTGCTCAGATTCCGCCCGCGGGGGAAACAGGAGCGCGAGCGCTGCCATGTCCGTCGTCCACGCGAGATCGATACCGGCAAAGCAGGAGCGTCCAGCCAGTCCCCATTTCGATATCAGCAGTTCCACGTCATAGCGCGGCCATTCGCGGAGGTCCACGCCACCGTCGCCTTGACACCACAAGGGCATGTTGATGATCGGGGTCCCGGTCGCGACGCAAGGCACATTGAGATTCAGCCGGATGTAACCGGCGTACTTCTCTGGCCGCGCGATGGCCTCTTTCATTTCAGCTTCAATGGCGCTGTCCGCCAGAAAGCCGCCGTTGTCTTCATGCGACGGATTGGCGGCCACGCGAGCCTCACGGGATTTCCAGTACTCCGGATCGCTCTCAATGCGCTTCGGATCGGCTTGAGAGATTGCAGCGTAGTAAGTGCGGTCCTCGACACTGCCGTCGAGCACGTGTCGCGCATATTGGTACTCAGAGAACCACAGTGGACTTTCTTGCTCATCACCGGAGGTCGTGGTCTGGATCATCAGCGGCTCTCCCTGCTGGACTCCGTTGACGACCGGCGAGCGCGAGATCATGCCTTTCAGCAGTACGGTCCGCACCGTCTCTGCTTTCTTCCTGGTAAAGCGGTGCAGTTCATCGAACAGCAATAGGCTTGGCCGTTTGCCGTCCTGGACATCGCCATCTGCGGAAAGGACCGTGTACAGGCCACCGGAATCGAGCCGGATAATCCGCTTCGTGCTTTCGAGCACCTTAAGACGATTCCGGAGTTGCGGATTGCCTTCCACCAACAGCGCTGCTGCTTTGTACACGATACTCGCCTGATCCCTGGCCGATGCCACGCCGTAGGCTTCTGGCTGCGGTTCGTTTTCCATCAGAAGGTGATAAATCGGAAGCCCGCCCAAAAGAAAACTCTTGCCGTTCTGTTTGGCTACTGAAATATAGGCGCGTCGATACTGCCTGAGACCAGTTCGCACATCGACTGTGCCATAAAGATCACGCAGGACCTTCCGCTGCCAGGTCTGCAGCTTGTATCCGAGCGGCGGATAAAGCACTCGCTCGAAGAACCGCTCGATCTTGCACGCCCGGCACTGGCTTGTGCCGTCCGATCGTGTCTCGCACCACGTCGCAGCGTTGCAGTAGCCGCACGTGGCTGGCCGGTACTCAACCACATAGCGCCTGTTCGAGCGGGTCGATAAATTGTGCGCCCGGCCCGGATGCCTGCACCCGAGTGCTGGAGCTCGGCGTCAATCCGAATTCGCGCCGCTGGATAATGATTTGGCCCGTCAGCTCCCGAATCGTACTGAATGTCCGGCGTCCTTCGGTGGTGCGGCTCAGTGCCGTGAGAGCGTTGCCGGATATCTGCTGCTTCTTCTCCTTGGCTTTCTTCGTGATCTCGCGCGCTTGAGCGGCCAGACCCTGGCGCAGAGTATCCAGCATCGCGAGATCCTCGCAGAGCATGCCTAGCGCGCCCCCATCCACCCGGCGCAACACGCCGGCGTTGGCTATCTCGGCTACCAACGCGTCCCAGCGCTTCCGTGCGTCCGCGCTCATGCCCTTAGGCCGGTCGGGGATGCCCGGCGCGAACTGCGGCTCATTCACTGGCAGCGGACGGCGCGACGGGTTACCGTTCAGTATTCGAATTTTCGTAGGAGTCGGTAATGTTCCTCTTACGCCCATGAGTTGGTCCCCTCCCCGGATACTTTGAGCACTTCTTCCTTGATGGCGTCCTCGGCTTCCATTCTTGGGCCGTGCTTCACTTGCTCGAACGTCTGTCCGCAGGAGCCGTCCAGTGTGGCTTGCTTGCCGCTCAGGTTCTGCCAACGCATCACGATGACGTCCACAAACTTGGGATCAAGTTCGGAGCCGAGACATATGCGCCCAGTCAGTTCCGCCGCGGCTAATGTCGTGCCGCTTCCCAAGAACGGGTCGTACACCAGTCCTCCGGGTTCTGTGTGGTTGAGAATCGGCTTGCGCATCAGCTCGACAGGCTTTTGAGTGGGGTGATCGAACTTCTCCTCATCCGAGCCGCCCATGATGAATTTGGGTGATTCCGCGTTCCAAATCGTCGAGTTCTCGCCTGCCTTCCCAAACCAGGGAGCGTTTTTCTTTCGCAGGTACCAGCAGGGCTCATGTTGATACCAATAGTGCGTTCGCGTAAGGACGGTCCGGCCTTTGTCCCAAATGATCTGTTGCGGATACAGAAAGCCGATTCGCAGTAAGCCGTCGAGGACCTCGCGGGTGAAAACCGAGGCGTGAAAGACATAACAGACTTCGAGGCTTGGCACTAAAGCAAAGGCTTCCGACCAATCGGCACGCGTGTCGCCGGAGATGCTGGTTTCGTGATGGCCCTCGGTGCGATGCTTCATGTAACTCGGCTCGGCAGGGCCGTGGCCATTTAACCCGGCCCTGTCACGCCATTCCGAATCGAGGCCAATGCCGTACGGCGGATCGGTGGTCATCAGAGACGGCTTGCGCTCGCCCAGCAGCCGCGCCATGCTACCGGCGTCGGTGGAGTCTGAACATAAAACGCGGTGGGGCCCCAGTAGCCACAGGTCGCCCAGCCGCGATACCGGCGCAATTGGCACTGGCGGGACCTCATCCTCTTCTGCGTTCGGCTGGTCGATGAGCGCGGACAACTCACGCGAATCGAAGCCGGTCAGGCCGAGATCAAAATCCAATGACTTCAGGTCGAGCAGTTCCGCACTCAGCAGGTCTTCGATCCAGTCTGCCTCCTCGTGGGTCCTGTTGTCGGCGATGCGTAGTGCCTTGATCTGCGCCGGTGAGAGGTTCGACGCCACGTGCACCGGAACTTCGGCCAACCCAAGGAAATGGGCCGCCGCCAAGCGCAGGTGCCCAATCACGATTACGTCCTCGCGGTCGCAAACGATGGGTTGCACCCAGCCAAAGGATTTTATCGATGCCGCAACTTTTTCGACCGCGGTCTTACTCCACTTCCGGGCGTTCTTTGGATACGGTTTTGGGCGGTCGATGGGCCACCACACAACTGTGAGCGAGGCGGAAGTTCCCTCGATTGGTTTTCTAAAACTTTCAGCTGTCATCCCAATATGCTCCTCATGACCAGCGCCTGCGGGTTTTGAAATCCATGCAGGCCGGATGGTTGGTGTTCCGGTTTACGTATTTCGAATGGTCCTCATTGATGTTCCACACCATGCCATACTTGTCACGTCGCCAGAATGGTCATCGTCAAGGGATTTACGTCAGAGATCTCCAAAATAATGATCTCGCCGTCTTGTGTAGAAACCCTCACGAATCGTCTGAGACCGCCTGGATACATCATCATCAGCGCTTCTTCGAGTGTCACTGCTTCGTTCCTTAGTAATTTCGTATTGCCGGTGGGATCCATAATGGGATGCGAATAGAAAAACTAAAACGGTACAAAGATGATGGGGCTTTGTTCAACGGAGACGCTCGTCTAATGCCGGTGCATTATGATCTCCAACTCTCACAAGAGATGATTGACAATGGACTTGGTGGAGAAATTCCCGGGCTTCAGCGCATCGACGGATCGCTCTCGACCGGGAATACGAACCAGGATCTATACCCGTTGATAAATGCTGACGATCTAGTGCTACACATGGCGGACGGACAACGACTCGGGCTGTTCATAGCTGACACCAGAACCGGGCGAATTGGCAATCGTACTGGGTTCTACAGATCGAGCTAGTCGATCTCGTACCCGGCAAGACCAAGCGGTGTTTCGCCTCTTTTGTACGTGCGTACACCCTGCTTTGACTCGGAGATCTTTAAAGCTTCTTGGGCCTGTTTGATGCGTTGTTCAAGCGCCTCCATGCGTTCAGCATAGAAGTACTTCGCGATCAGAAAACCCGCGAGAACGCCGAGGGCAGCAAACAGCATAAATGGGAATGGTGCCTGGACCGCGAGTTGAAAGTTCAGCCGCTCTAGGAACCACTGCTGCATGAAGCAGATTGTACGCGGTCCGCTGATGGTAGCGATCTAGCTCTCATCCTTTAATCGACCCTTGAACTGATCTACTCCCGATTTTTCCTTAAAACTCGCGAATTTTCTCGTGTTACCAGCGCCTGGTAATCTGGCTTACACTCTAGGTATTCGACCGGCCCTACCGGTCCCCGCCACCGTTTCGCGGTTGGTCTTGGCGCGGTGACATGCATCGCATCTCGTTTTTAGGTTGTCGAGATCAAGTCGTAAGTCCGGCCGCTCCGCTATTGGTACTTGATGGTCCGCATGCAGGTGGCGTTCACCCCGGTTATGTCTGTCGCGAAGCTCCGCGAGCACTCTATCGGTCGGCGGGTCCCCAAGATCGAAGCGGCGAAAGTCGGCGCTGAGATCCGGCTCCCATCCGCAATCCACACACCTCCAGCCGTCACGCTGGAAGCATAGAACTCTCAGCCGGCGGTGATGCGCGTCGTACCCACGTTCGAGCGGCGTACCGCGGCGCACATCATGTTCACGCTGCCGCGCGCGCCGATGAGTCTCACAGCGGCCGCCCTCGGTGAGCTGTGGGCAAGCTGGGACGGGGCACGGACGCAGAACTCTCCGGACTGCACCACCGTCGTTCTCGCGCTCAATCACGAACACCATAGGCGCTCCGACCCTTCGGACAAGGCGGGGAATCTTGAAAATGCCTCGGGCTATCACTTGGCAACACCGAAAGCTCCGTGGCTTATACTCGTGCTTGTCCTCTACGCCGCTCCGACAACTCTCAGCTCCGCCGAATTGGCGAGAAAATCTTGAGCTTCCCCCGGTGTCCCAGTAGAATCACAACACTTTTTGTAAATACCTGTTTCTGTGAAATGCTCAGTACGTGCTCGTGAATTAAGAACTGAAAATACCTACCCTTATGTGTGCGCGCGAGCAAATATACTGGGACACTGGGACACGCATTAGATAACAAACGACTTAATACTGGGACACCATACTGGGACGCAAGTAGGACACCGCTGAGACTAGGACACAGGGTTGCTTCATATCTTTGACTTGGTGTCCCACTCTCATGCCGGTGTCCCAGTTCGTGTCCCACTCCGTGTCCCAGTTTTAGGCTTCCAATAGCGGCACTCCCGTGAGCCTCGCGGACCGACTCTCCTTCGCGTCCATCGAACTGAGCGAAGGTACCTAGCCACGCGGTTCTGATCCAGCTGGCCCCATTGACCAGGGGGCTTTCCGATGCAATGGGTTAAGAGATCCGCAATAGTGACAGATTCGAGGTCTGAAGAGAAAGCGCCTGTCGGGTGCCCTTGCGGTTCAAAGCGTTGGGTTGGATTACGCAACCAGGCGCTGATCAAGTCATCCCAGGCGTCGCCCTCGTATCGGTCGTGCTGCTCTGATTCTGCGTACTCTTCCAACTCCGCCGTGTCCAACCACCAGACAGAACCGGAACGATACCGCCTGACGGCCTCAGCCCAGAGCTGATCTCGATCCTTGAGCAGACGCGGGATATCGATCCGGCCACACGTAACCGGCCAAAACCTACGACCACCGGTTTCGTCGCGTAGATAGGTCGTGAGGTTAACTGAGCCAGCAAAGATACATTGGCGTGCGACATCGATCACCCGTGCACCATAAGGCGGGCGGAAATGATCGACAGCGCGGCTAAGAAACGCCTTCACTTTACTAACCTCGGCGCGACTCATGCCATCGAGTTCGGCGATCTCGATAATCCATACGCCATGAACCTGCATGATCGAATCCTTGGAACCTAGCTCGCCAATGTCATCCGTGAACCACTGGCCAGTTATCGTTTTCAATGCCGTCGATTTCAATAGCCCCTGGGGCCCTTCAAGAATAAGGCAGCAATCTGCTTTACAGCCCGGCTTATAAATCCGGGCGACTGCGGAGATGAGCCAGCGCGATCCCACAGCCCGAACGTAATCGCGATGTAGCCTCGCATCCGACGGATCGGCCGTTGTCGCGCCGAGGTAATTCTCGAGCCATCCGTCTAGGCGTGACACCCCGTCCCATTCCAACCCATCCAGATACTCGCGAACAGGATGAAAGCTATGCTCCCGTGCAACAGTCTCCACTCCTTCCCGCGCTAGTTTCGAAGAAACATAGGTACCCTTCCAATGGAGCCATTCGGCCGTCAGGGAGTCATGCGTGTCTGACCATTCACCGACAGTGCTATCTTTCCAGGGTGGCGGCTTCAAAGCGAGTGTTCGCAGTGCGAACTCGTTGAATGCCAGTACCCCGTCCCATTCCTGGGCGGAGCGCAATGGCGTAAGAACGTTCGCCAGAATCGGCTTTACGAGGCCTTCCTTGCTGGTGATAAGCTCAGCGCGCCAATCGCGCTCGGTTTCGTTACGAGGCTCGCGGCCCGGCATCTGGACAACCGAGGTTTTCTTCCGGCGGAGCCGCGACCTGTGTAGCAGTTTGAGCGTTTCTTCCGGCCCGACCGCGACTATGAAGTCGTCAATCCCATTGACTGATTCGGGAACCTTGTCCGGCCATTCGAACCAGGCGACGTCAGATCCAAGCGACTGTAGGTGCTCGGTAAGCTTGAAACGGGCTGCCCTGACTGACTCATTGGTGCGCACGTTCGTATCAAAGAGAATGGTCACCTGCCGTTTATTGAACGCCACATGCTGAAAGTCTGGGACAGCAACGCTGACATCATCGCGCCCGCCAGCAGGAGCCGGTTGCCGCTCTGTCTTCCGCCAATTCCACACGCCTGGAATGGCGATTGGCAGAAAACTTGGGTCCTCAGCGCCGTCTCCGGCGGACTCCCAAGCCAGACGATACAATGCCAAGCACTTGAATTCACCTTCAACAAACACAATCGGCAGGTTTACGTCCCCGAGCAGGGCGGCATCGGTTCCGGGGGCGTAGTAGAACATGCTGCCGCGCCCGGGCGGTGACAGGTATTTCTCTTTTTCTCTTCGACCTCTTATCGAGTCGATTTCAATTTTAGGGTGATACCTTCTGAGCCGATACTCGCGGATGATGTCACGGTTTCTTGGGTCAATGTAAGGAATGAGCAGACCTGAATAATCACCACCATCACGCCGACCGACGATTTCAGCACCCTCTAGCGACGCAACACTTCGGATCATCGCGGCGTCTGCTAATTCCCGCGCAATCCCGCGCCGCTCCAAGTCTGTGTAGTCTAATTCCGACAACGGCCTGCCGGTCAAGTTTACCGGCGTGATTAGAGCCGCGCTCATTTATCGGTTCTCGCCAGCGAAGTTCCTAAAGTTCGGTATTCAGCGGCATGACCGCAATGACCACGGACACACCTTTGCTATACCGTCTCGCGGTCCGCAGATCGTTTGAATCGCACACTGGGATTTTGTCGTTTCTTGGAAAGTTCGCTGAGTTCTTATCGTCGGGAGGACAGGGGCGGCAATGGCGGCGGAGGTGCCCACCGGTGGGGGGAATTATCCAAGTGCTTGATCTCTCGCCGTACAGCATCGTCGCCCCGAAGCCGCCGCGCCTCTTCGATCATTTCCCAACCGCGCACCGTTCGCTCGATGAAAAAGCCGGGAAACAGACAGACGTACGCTCGTTCGCCCCTGCGCCGGTGGTGACCATAGCCCTCTGAAACTATACGATCGGCAAAGTCCAACGGCACCCGCCCGACGGCCTCGCCATCGCACGAGCGCACCAGTGTCGTTTGCGGGGCACGTTTAACCGGCGGCGACGGATGAGGGTTCGGCCGCACGGCCGAAGGCGATTTCACGGTTCCTTTGCACGAGCGGCCTATCAGATCGGGAGAGGCCCAAGCTGCACGGCCTCCACCTGAAACGGGAAGACTTTTGAGCCAGTCCAGAACTTCCGATTCGACGTAGATGCAGTGTCCTCGGTGCTTGCGCACAGGCGGCCCTTCACCGAGGAGCGACAAATTGGCGAGCGTCTTTTCGGCATAGCCTGTCATCTCCTCAGCCTGTTTCCGCGTTAGGCCACGATCCACCAATCTTGTTTCCGAGATTCCCTTTCCCTTTGCCATACATCCTTATCCTGCTCGATAACGCGTTAAAATCGGGAGAACACATTTTTGAAAAAATGTTTCCCCAGTCAAATGCAGGAAAACAGGCGAAAAAGAAGCGCAAGCCTAGAAACCGAGGTGGATTATAGCGCTCGTTATGCGTTCCTTTGTGCGACGAACATGATGAAGCCAGCGCCGATCGACTCGCTGCTTGATCTGCTTCCGATATACCGCTGCTGGATCGCTCACTTCGATGTCGAGGAGAACGCCTTAGTCGCCGCGCTTATGAAATTCGGGGCGCTCACGCGGTGCACCATGGCCAGCTTAGATGATTCCAGGGAAGCGGCAGCCCTTAAATGTTCCGTTTCGGATTGGATGCAAGAACAATGCTTTCGCGCTGAGTGGTTAGGAGATTATGCGCTCAGCACCCTTATGGTGCATGCGCAGGATCGCGCCGCGCCCCGCTCCTGGTATTATTGCGAGCCGTTGGAGGCGCTGCGCCCAAAGCCAATTGTGTTCTCCCCGAGAGGCGATGAGAGCGTACCGCAATTCCACCGACGTATTGAGGGTGAGCTTTGCAAGCTGAAGAAAGAAGACCTTGCGCTCGATCGGTTTCGGAGGGGTGTGCGCAAGGGGCAATCACAGCCGGCCAAGTGGACTGTTGCCAGATTCATGGGCTTAACGTTCGCACAGATTGCCAGACGTGAATATCTGGACCGCAAGACCGTTGAGAAGGCCGTTAGGGGCTTCATGCGTCGCGCCCAACTCAAGCCGTCCGCAACAAGACTGGAAGCTCCCGCGTCGGGGATACCTCTGCCATAGAAGTAGGCGAACCGGAGAACGTTCTAGGAGAACTCGATGCTCAGGGAGGCCCCTGCTGAAAACTTGTTGGGGTTGAATCACCGGCCTGCGCGACTTCCTCTGCCTTGGCGTACACGGTGATGTTGTTCTCGTTGTCGATTGTGAATGTGCTCATTGCTTCTCCTTTGTCCGCAGCGTCTGCTGCGGTGATGACATTCATCACTCGGGTTCCGGGGAACAGCAAGTCAATTCTTCGCGCGCTTATTGCGCGAGGCAAACCGGGGAGTACAAAGCAAACAGCGGGTTACATCCTTTTTATAGGCCCGCCAAAACGAATGACGCGCTGGCGTGAAACTATCACCCGAGCGATAGTGCCTGGGAAGCGTGGATTCCAAGCGCTCTTCCTCAAATTACGGAGCCAATGCCCTGGCGATATCCATCCATCGCAGATTGCTCCACTCTGCCCTTGGATCGGCGGCGGCACGGGCAAAGGTCCAAAGCTGGAGGCGCTCCATATCGACCTCGGCAAGGTCAGCAAGACGCTTGACCACACCAATTGGGTCCGCGTGAAGCCGCGTTTCGCAATTGTGAAGATGCTGAACCAAGTCATAGGGTGCATCACCGATAAATGGCTTGGGGTCGATCACCAGCCAGGGATCCCGCTCGGACCGCAAGACATTTCCAGCGTGGAGGTCGGTGGCGAGCAGGGTGTCTGTAGGCAATGGCTTCGCGAGCGCCTGCAACACCCGCAATCCTTCGCTCACCAACCCGGCATCGGGCCAGTGCTGAACCTGAGCCAGCGTCTCATGGCGCCAAACCTCCAACATGTCTGACAAGTGCCGGAATCGATGCAGCCCGTTCGGGGGAGCAGTCCTTCGCCAAAGGCGCTTCAGTAGGGTCGCGATCACGACATCCTGTTTGTACTCCGGCTCGGAACGAAGCATGTATCCGGGTTGGCAGCGCTCAAGCAGCATCGCGCCAAGGTCATCGTCTGCCTCAAGTAGTTGCACGGTCGGGTTGCCGTTCCAGAAGCGCAGTCCTTGAATTTCATGTGCACCTTCCATGTGGGGCATTCCCAGTTTCAGGACCGCCGAAGTCTCATCGGCGCGAACAACGCTGGCGACCCACGAGCATGTTACGTTGGCGTGATCAAATGGCGGACCAGTGCGCAGCGACCAGCGGCCCGTCAATTCCTCCAACATCACTGGCAAGCTGTCGAGCCATGCCTCCCGTTCGGGGGTTTTGCGGCAATTTGCGATGAGTTGATCAGGGATGACCATCGACTAGTCGCGAGGTTGCCATGGAGCCGAAGGATTGTCAAATGGCGCTAGATCGGCGATGGTCGCGCTCCGTTTACTGATGTGTCCGTCCGAGACGGCCCCGATAGGCTAGCCGCGCAAGCCGCAGGCAATATCGGCCGGCTTGAGAGAGCATTCGGCCCACAGTATTGGCCATTTGCCGCGCATTTGCGCCGGCGGTCAGACAACCAAAGCGTCTCGGGAGAGTCGCGGGAATATTTGGCTCCCTGAGACGAACACAGATCCGAACACACGAATGGAGAATTTCGTCGGAACGACTTTCTCCAAGGTGTTAACCGGGACGGCAGTTTCGGAGTTGCGTCCGGCCTCGGACCACCAGAGGACAGGAGCGCGGTGCGCCGTTCAAGCTACCTTGGGCCACACGCCTCCGTTGCCCCGACCAGCCGGTACCCTTACACGCGCGTCTGACCCCAGTCGAGCGCGGAGTTCATCGTCGCGCGATGAGAGGCAGCATGGAAATGGGCTGAATTGCCGCGAAAACCCGCCCAAGAACCCGATTTTTGTCGTTTTTCATGCTCAAAATCGAACTTCGCAGCGTACCTTCCAGGGGCATCCAACACCCGCGTGAAGGAGCCTGCTGCGGTGGAATCGTGGCGTGCATGCCCCTCGCGTTCTCAATGGAAGTGCCTGATTTTACGACTGTTAGGACAATTGGAACAATTTAAGCGGAGCGTCACATTTCCGCGATTACAAAGCTCGCCGTGCTCTCCCAACCGCGACTACGAAATAACTTAATTTGGCGCGTTCAACCTTTTATAACCCGACAAAACTCGCCACAACATCAATTGCCATCGAGTCCACGATGGTACCGTCCATTACAGGCAGAGTGAGCATTTCGGCGGTGAATCCAATCAATGGCGGAACCGACCAGAAATCCGAGGTAACCTAGACCCGTGATTGTCGCGATTCCAGTGCCTGGACTCACTCTGGGGAACGTACTCCATCGTCTATTCTCCGGACTTAAAGATAGAATCAGCCACGGGACGCATCCAAGCACGAAATCCTGGGGACTTTCACCCCGCCAGAATCTCCTTCACCAAGGCCCCGATCCGCATGAACTCTTTCAGATCCGAGGGCTTCTGAAAATACATGGTTGCACCCAGGGCGGCCGCCATCGCTCGATCCTTGGCTGAACCCGATGAGCTAATTATCATTACCGGCATCCGGACGCATTTGTCGCTCCGCCTCACTTGAGCCAGCACCTCTTCTCCGTTAGCTTTCGGCAGATTTAAGTCCAGGAGCAATAAGTCAGGTGCCGCCACGCTGTTATCTGCATCGACCCGATGAATGTAACCGATTGCCGATTCCCCATCGTCCATGATGAGAAGCTCGCCCTCAAGCTCGTGCTGTTTGAACGCGCGCCGGATCAGCATCACGTCCGCGCGGTTATCCTCGGCCACCATGATCAGAGTGGACGGTTTGCCCTTCACCGCGCTCATCCGGCTCCCGGCAGTGTGAAGCGGAACGTCGAACCCGTGCCCGGTACTGACTCCACCCATATGCGGCCGCGGTAACGTTCCACGATCTTCTGGCAGATCGCAAGACCGATGCCGGTACCCGAGTATTTCTCAGCCGTGTGCAAACGTTTAAAAATACCGAAGATTTGGGTGAAGTAACGTGGATCAATGCCGATCCCGTTGTCTTTGACGGAAAATAGCCAGTCGCTGCCCTGCCTTTCAACAGCTATTTGAATCAGGGGAGCCTCCTCCACTTTGCGGTATTTAATGGCATTTCCGATCAGATTCTGAAATAGCTGCTGAAGGTGGACCTCTTGAACCTTCACCGTCGGTAACTGTTCAAACGTGATGGACGCGTCGTTCTCCCGGATCGCAGCACCGAGGCCGGTCAGAGTTCTCTGCAGGATCGCCTTTGCATCCACAGCCGCAGCAGGCCCGAGAGCAAGAGTCGCCTGCGTATAGACGAGCAGGTCCTTCACCAGGATCTCCATGCGCTTCGCGCCATTGATCATGTACCCGAGGAATTCGTCCGCCTGCGCGTCAATTTTGCCCTCGTACATTTGCCTGAACAGCTCGCTGTAGGCTGTCACATTCCGCAGCGGCTCCTGGAGATCGTGACTCGCCGAATATGCAAACTGCTCCAAGTCCTCGTTGGCTCGCCGCAGATCAATATTGGTTTCCGCGAGTTGCTGTGTGCGTTCTGCAACGCTGCGCTCCAGCACTGCCACGGTCTCCAGCTTTTGTACCTGCAACAGCGCCTCTTCCGCATTCCGCCGCTCTGTAATATCGTGGATCATTCCGCCTAGCTCACCCTCAGCCCCGTCCGCGAGCGGCGTCAGTGAAACGAGACAGAAGAATCGCGTCCCGTCCCGTCTGATCTGCCAGCGCTGCTCTTGGGCCCAACCACTGCGGATAGCCTTCTGTAAATCAGCGCTGGGGACGCCGGTCTGGACATCATCCGGCGTGAAAAACCGAGCGAAGTTCTGTCCCACAATCTCGACTTCCGTGTAGCCGAACTTCCGCTCGGCTCCGCCGTTCCAACTGGTCACGCAGCCGGCGTTGTTCACTGTGAAAAGAGCGTAATCCTTGGCCCCCTCTATCAACAGCTCGTAGCGGCGGTTTGTTTCCTTGAGCTTTCGATCGAGGATTACGGCGTAGCGCTGCCGCATGACGGCCTGTCCCAGAGATTGCAGCAACTGCCCGTAAACACGGAGGGTAGTACGGCTTACCGGGAGCTGTTTCCTTGCCTCCTGCCAAAGCGGTTGGGCAGGAATCCCGAACTGTCTGGCAATTCGTCGCAGGGGCAGTGGCTCCGGATAGTGATCGAATACCTGGCCGGCTATGAGCGCGCCTAGTTTGTACTTCCCCAGCGAAAGAGGAACCGCTACATGAGCCAGACCCGCCTGATCGCGCGCGATTATCACCGAGCCGCCCTGCAAACAGTCGGCGGCAGCCGTACAAGGCTCATCAGGAGCCAGGCAAAATGGACATGTCCCACCTGGTGCAGTAGGCTGCTTCGCCATTCGCCAGATCGTTTTCGGATTGTGACATGCGCCCGATAAGCGTCCTTCAGGATCCGTCAAGGCCACCGCCAGCTTGGTGGTGCGGGCGTACGCATTCAATACGTCCCCCCAACCTTCCGGATCAAGTAGCTCCGTACGCAGCTCGGGTGACAGATCGAAAAACTCCGACGTTGCCTCAACAGGCGGTGCGAGGCTCGGAATTGAAGCCCGTGCGAGATGCTCCCGTTTGGTTGAGGTCACTTTGAACCCGCAGCTGCGTGCTGAAGTCCATTTACATCCCGTGCACTCAAGCGTGTCGGTGCCCGGCTCAAGATACTCGTGTAGCCGGCAAACGGAACCGGGGCACTCTGCGCGTCCTCGTCAAAGGGCAGGAGGTTAATTCCACCTTGGCCGATTTCATACTCACGGCTGTCAAACTGATGCTTGCTGCCGCGCGCTTTCACTACCGTGAGGCATCGGCGCAGCGAGCTTCTCAACTCGACCATACTCAGTAAAATGATATTGTCTACGATAGAGCTGACGGGAAAATCCGGCATAAATGTTGATATACCTAAAAACTCCGGGTTTTCATAATTAAAAAACGCCGTCATTAGCCGGAATTTGCTATATGCAACAAGAGCATGGAAAAAGTCGCGATAAACGCTCTGGTCCTTTAGCGCGGTGCTGTAGCTCGTCATGCCGTCAATCACCATCCGTTGGATGTCATATTTCTCCACCATATCGGTAATCTTTGCGAAATGCGTGTCAATGTCCAGCTCTTGCGGGCTCTCGAAGAGAATGTGGAGCTGCCCGGAGTCGATCAACGTTTGCAGATCCAGACCGAGAGTGGCGGCATTGCGTATAATCTGTGCCGGATGCTCATCGAGGGAAATCAACAGTCCTCGCGTCCCTTGTCTGGTTGCGCCTTCCCACAAGAGATGCGTACCCAGGACTGTCTTGCCCACTCCGGACACGCCGACAACCATAGTGGTCGATCCATCGAAGAGTCCGCCTCCTATCAAAGTATCCAGCGCCTCCACCCCTGTGACGGAGCGCTTCGCCGTCGAGGTGGGTTGCGCCGCGAGCATACGTATCGGGGCCTGCACACGGCGAAACACCTGCAGCCCCTGGTTCCCGCTGATCTTCAGGGTATGCTCGCCACTGTCAAAATCCTGACCCCGGCTTTTGATGACCTCGATACTCCGGACCATTCGCCTGCCCTGCCGCGAGCGGCCTAGGTGGATCACAGTATCCGCAAGAAAAGCCGTCGCTTCCAACGTCAGAATCGACTCAGACGTTACTCCAACCTCGTGCGACAGCATTGCCGTGAGGTTTTCGCGATCGAGCCCTTCAATCACCCGTTGGAGCAGTTCGCGATACGAAACGATTTCGTTCGCTGCTCCCAGGGTGTCTCCATTCGAGCTTTGGCCCAAAAGGCCGATGCCGTCGATAAAAATGCGTTGTGCCCCAATTTCGGCCACAGTCTCCAGTAGTAAGCTATCGGGCGAACGCAGCTCCTGATCCAGTACGTGGGGCGTGGTGAAGATGATCTGCAGTTTCTTCTGCGCCTGTAACTTCTGCAGGTCCCAGCCGAAGGTCGCCGCATCGCGGACAAGCTTATCGGGGCTGTTCTCAAACGCCACAATGATGGCGGGCTCGTCATATTCCACGATTCCGCGGTAGATGAACTCGATTCCAAGTAAGGTCTTGCCACTTCCGGTCGGCCCTTGCACCAGGATCACGTTGCTTCGGGGAATGCTACCGAACAGAATAGCATCGAGTCCTTTAATTCCAGTGCGGACTAAATCAGTTTCTGACATATTGTCCTTGAGCCAGGTGCAGGCTCGCTCTGACTCATTTGGCGGCAGGATTGACGAAGATGTTCCATCAGCAGCAGCCGGCCGGGGCGGCTTCCACCTGCCGCATCCGTGAAGCGCATCGCCCACTGGACCTTCGCTGTAGCCCAGCAGACGCGAGAGCCGACGCTGGCGAGATTGGCTCCGTGCCGGTACAGGCCAGGGAGCACATCCCATTCACTCAGAGTGGCAATTCCGAGAGTTTTCGTCGACCTCCGGATCATGAGATCTGCTTGGTCTTCAGGCAACGGTTTCCACCGGAGCGTCGAAACCAATCCTTTCACTACGAATGCGATGGCTCCAACAGAGGCCAGCAGCGTAGGGTATTCCATGCTAGAGTAGTGGACGGCGCTCGCAAAATCTCTCGGAAAGCCTGGGAACTTTCCGCCGGGTCGCACTTACCCGTTCAAAGGTGCAAGTAATTCGATACGGCGGGCCCCATGCGTCCGAACCCACCCCTGATACTCATTGATCCCGGCGCGAGAGCACTTCCTTATCGATCACCGGCTCACCGACTACGTCCCGGAGAAAATGCACCACTTGCCCCGGACGCGACAGACCGCTCAGATAACCATGGATGACGACCCGGTCAAAACAGTGGTATACAAAAACCACAGCGCCTTCATGACAGCCTCAATAGCTTGCCTATAGTCATCCGGCTGCGACTAGCGACGATCTTTTCGCAGGGTGTAGGCGCAGAAGCAGGCTGCCAAACAGCTTTGTGAACGTCTCCATCGGTCGTCCACAGAGGGGCCCGGTGGGGTTAGTCGGTCCGGTTACCTCAAACTCCCTATCCGAACGATAGTGCTGGGTTTAGGCGGCCGCAAAGAACAATGAGCATAGCTCGGAGACGCTCTGATTGAAGCTAGCTAGATCCGTTGCCTTCTGAACGTAGCAGTTAGCACCTTCCTGATACGCTTTCTCTATATCTCCGGTCCAGGTCGATGAACTAAGAACAGCAACGCGAATCGATTTTAGTCGCGGATTGGCTCGCAACGATCGCAAAACCTCGTGCCCACTAACCTTTGGGAGATTGAGATCGAGTAGCACTAAATCAGGTGGTGTCAGGTTTGTCCCCACTGATTCAATGAACTGGAGCGCCTGCTCACCATCAGTGGCGACTGTCACGGCAGTAGTGGGCGCGTACTCGCGTAGGGCTTGTTTGATCAAGAACACATCTGCGGGATTATCTTCAACAATGAGAATTTTTCGAGATGGGATTAATCTTTCCATCTCTTTCGCGTGGCGACGCCCGGCGAGGGAAGAGACGCGCTCGGAGAAAATGCGATCGACGGCGTTCGCTGGATGATCGACAACGAACATCTGCTCGCAGTCACCCACGCGTAGCACGTTCGACAGGTTTTCTTGGACGTATTTGAAAATAACTCCGCCGCCATGCTCCTCCGCCATCATCACAAGATCTTGAGGCATAAAACTGAGAACTTCTGAGGCATCTTTATCCTCCGTCGAAGCGTTCGTTTTGCAGTACAGTTGATCAGTCTTAGGGTCCAGGAGCAACACGCCAATGGGTTCAACCTCGCACCCCGGCAGGGCTAAGTAAAGTGAGGCTACAGCGACTTCAGAGGGGTAAAAGTGTGTCTTCATGAGCTTCTTCGGGAGCCGCTATTCTAGTTCCTCATATTACGAAAAAATCTCTGATTACTCTGGTATGCGATCCGGCTAAGTCGAATAGTACCGTCGGAATGGGAAGAATATCATGCACGTCGGTCTTGAGCTATCTCGAAGAAAAAGATAGGCCTACAGGTTTCAACTAGAGAATTTCAGGTACTCTATCTGACTAGCAATCAAGGCCGCCGCTAAAACAACTCGGCAGTCCAAAACTATAACAAGGCAATCATTCGGGCGTGAATAAATATCCAACCGCAATTCGTTTCCTGCGTGCACTCAGAGGCGGGTCGCAGGCCCATCTGATCCAAGCAGATGATGGTCACTTTTACGCGGCCAAAAGTCCGGATAACCCGCAAACCAAACGGGTGCTTGTGAGCGAATACCTAGGCGGAAAGGCATTTGAACATCTAGGCGTCGCGACTGCAGAGATAACTCCACTGAAGGTGTCTCAATCGTTCCTGGATGGCAATCCCGAGTTTCGGCTTGTGTTGCACACCGAGAGGATTCCACTCAACCCGGGTGTCTACCTTGGGTCCCGGTATAGAGTTGATCCGGAGAGAGTAGCAATCTTCGACTTCCTGCCCGCTCCCGTATTGCCGAAGATCACAAATATCAGTGATTTCCTTGGTGCCTTGGTCGCCGACCAATGGCTTTGCAACCATGATCAACGGCAGTTTGTGTTCTTTTCCGATCAGTCGCTGCCTCTAGGCTCGGCTCGGGGTTTTCGTGCTCTGGCGATCGATCATGGAATGTGTTTCGGCGGAGCCGCCTGGCGCCTTTTCGATTCGCCCCTGACTGGTATTTATTGTCAAACAGCGGTATATAGATCAGCGAGTGTTTGCGATTTTGAACCTTGGCTAGAACGGCTGAGAAGCATTGGAGAACAACACTTTGGTGCTTGGATCGATGAGATGCCGCCAGAATGGCTGAGTGACGACTCGCTTCCCCTTCAGAACCTGGTAGCCCGATCATTGAGGCGGAAAAAGCGTGTTCCAGAGCTCGTCCGGGCTGCCATCGAAGCTCTCCCCATGAGCTCGGGTGGATTGCTGCGGCGAAAAAACAATCATTCGGGCCCTACTCTTTCCATAAGAAGACAGTGTATTTCCGCACACTGCTGTCCAAATTAGCGGATAACTGAACGGGGATGCGCCACCCGATGAGAGTCTGAGTTCCTGATAGGCTGGATTGGGTTCCAGGAAGAACCAAAACAACCTCAGGAGACTCAGCCTATGTACAAAGTATGCAGCATTTTCTCGCAAGTGTTGAAGTTTTTCCAGCGCGGAGATTTCGAGAAGGCGGTGAAGGAGCACAAAGCCGAGCGGCACGCGCGGGGCTTCACGAGTTGGGGCCAGTTCATGGCGACGCTGTTTTGCCAGTTGGGACGCGCGCATTCGTTGCGTGACATTTGCGGTGGGCTGGCGTGTTGCGAGGGGCAGTTGAAACACCTGGGAGTGCCGGTGGCGCCCAAGAAGTCCACGCTGGCGTATGCTAACGAGCATCGGCCGTGGGGGCTTTACCAGACGGTGTTTGAGCAGTTGCTCTGCAAATGCCAGCAACTCGTGCGAAGCCAGGGCGGGCGGAAGAAGTTCCGTTTTAAAAACAAGCTGATGAGCCTGGACGGGAGCATCCTCGACCTGTCGGTGAGCATGTTTGATTGGGCGAAGTTTCGCCGGACGAAGGGCGCGATCAAATTGCACCTGCTGCTGGACCACGATGGAGAACTCCGCGTTGAGTTCGCGGGACAGCAGATCGGGGGTCCCAATCATCGCGACTCGAGTGCGGAATTGGCTACCTCGCTCTGTACCAGTGTGAAGGCGAAAGTTGAGCCTTTACCCAGCCCGGAAGTCGCCCAGATTTCTCCTCCGTGATTTTCCACAATGCGCTTAGAGATAGCAAGACCAATGCCGGTACCCGGGACTTCGCTTTGTAGTCTCTTACACAAGCCGAAAATCTGCCGACTATAATGCATATCAAAGCCTACACCATTGTCTTCGACGCTAAACAACCAGTGTCTGCCACGCTGCTGGGCATGCACGTGTATTTTAGGGCGCAATTGACTTCGATATTTCAGCGCGTTAGTCAGGAGATTCTCAAGCACAATCGCGAGTTGGCTCGATTGCGCGAACACGGTCGGAAGTGCATCGTGAGTAATCTCTGCTCCGGTCTCCTGGATTAATGCTCCACAACCGCCGAGCACCTCCGCGAATACCCGTTCCATATCGACGAGCTCAGATTGAGGCCTTTTCAGCGAAACCTGTGCGTATTGCAGGGCACCAGAAACGAGGGTAATGCTGCGCTGTGCAGCCGAGACTATGTACTGCATGTAGATCCGCGTATTTTCATCGAGCTGTCCCGTGAGCTTCTTGTTCAATAGCTCTGTGAAAATGCTGACAGTACGAAGCGGTTCTTGAAGATCGTGCGATGAAACATAAGCAAACTGTTCCAGATCCACGTTGGCCCGTCGGAGGTCATCGTTGCTAGCGGCGAGCTGGTCTGTAAGTCGGATCTGGCGTTTCGTCTCCTGGCGAACGATAACGCTGGCGACAAGCAACAAGCAAACCAGAACTGAACTGCCGAAGCTGACAAACCAGTGACTGGTGTCAATCGTACGCTCCAGAACACGCGAACTCGCCTCAAGTTGCGCTAATCCCTCTGTCTTTAACGCCGCACAGACCAAGCGAATCTGGTTCATCAATTGCCGATCGTGGTCGGTCCGTACCAACCCTAAGGCTGCGTCTGGGCCAACTGTGTCGTACAAGTAAATAGATCGGCGTATCATCTCGAGTTTTTCTGAAACAAGTACATTCAATATCTCACCTCTTGTCGCGGTCCCCATCTGAGCCCGCAGGCATCGGCTCAGTTTGGCCACGCTGTTCAATACAGCCCATTGTGAGTTGGCGTAGGGCTCGAGATCCTCTACTACGCCGGTTAGAAGATATCCTCGTTGGCCCGTCTCAGCGTCTTTTAGCAGAGACAGCGTTTCTTCATTTGCCTCGAGAACACTGCGAATGTGTTGCGTTTCCAGGGTGGCTCGCTGGAAGGCCATGTGATCCATGTGAAACTCAAGACCAAATCCGCATATGCCCATCGCGGCGGCCAGGAAGAAGCCGGATCCACTACGAATGAACACTCGAATATTCTCGTGGTTCAACACTTGAGACAAGGTCAGTCGTCCGAGTTTGCAGAAATTGAGAGTCATCTCATCGAGGTAACAAGGAGTTTTTCGTCAGCTCGATAAACCGAGGATCCTGACGCAGCGTCGCAAGGCTTGGATTTGCCTTTATCAGGTGTGCTGGAAATCCTAGTGCAAAGAACTGCGAAGCAGATTCTATCGCCCTGCTATAGTCCTTAGCTAGGGATTCGATTACGATCTGCGCGCACAGGAGATCCGCGCTACGCGGGTCGAGGTTTCGCGCTGCAGCAATCATCCGATAAGAGTTTTTCACATGTCCGAGGTGCGCCTCGTACAATGCAATATGCGCTTCGTATCGTGGAGCGTCTGTGCCGTTCTCAAGATTTTGCCTGGCCAACCCAAGCGCCCGCAAAAACCAGGTACGAGCCTTTTCCGAACGGCCGAGTAATCGATAGGCTGTCGCTAGATTGCCAGCGTATTCCTCGGACTTGGGCTCGAGCAAGCATGCCTTTTCGTATTCCTCGATGCTCGCCTGAGCATTGCCCAGGTAGAAATACGCTGTGCCCAGATTGCTATGGCTTGCAGCAGTCGGTCTCAGGAGGATAGCCCGTCGCAATGGATCGATAGCCCTTTCAAAGGCGCCACTGTAAATGTAGGCAGCACCGAGATTATGGTATCCGGTGGGGCTGGCTGAATTAAGGGCGAGTGAATCATTGAATGTCGCGATCGCCTTCGCATAGCTGCCTTGCGCGAGATAGCACTCACCAAGGACAGCATGATTAACCCACAGCTTCGGATTGATCCCTGTAGCCTCCATGCTCTCGCTGACTGCCTCGTGGTACATTCCCAGTCTAAGATAAAGGTGAGCAATGTCTCTCTTAAGCTGATCGGAGTACGGCAGACGGTCAGACAACCGCTTCATAAGACTCAGGGATGAGATAGTCTGCCCGGTCGCTTTCAATAACTGGCCAACCCGGTACTCCGTAAACATGCATCTGCGCTTGGCCGTGGCCGCTTGCGCGACCGCTCCGGATGAGTAACTCAGCCAACTCGTATCGTGCGTCATCTGGAACATCCGCAAGTCGGCCTCAGCCAAGCCGGCATAAGTGCAGGCCCCGTCTGCTTCAAGGTCTAGGGAAGCGTTATACAACGCTATGGCTTTTCTCAGGTCGTCAGGTGACTTGCTTTGGCGTACGATAGAAAGTGCATTAATATACCTGCCGTAAGAATCGTAGCGGGGTCGCCGATATACCGGAGGACTGATGTTGCCCCGGGCTCCCAGAAAGCCTGCGACCTGCATTGCTATTGCATCTGCTAGTCCTGACACATCGTTGCGCTGAAACTCGTTCGAAGCCTTAAATAGTACCAGTCCTGCCGAATCGGTGATGACGACTTGTGCATCCAGTTGATCGAGTTTCTTGTGGACTGTCCCGGTAATAAAAAGCTCGGCCCCCAATCGACGGGCTACGTGCTCTGCGCTTGCGGGCTCTATTGGAGAGGGATCGCTCGATCCGAATAGAATGCTGAACTGTAAAGCTTCTAGTAAGTTGTGAAGTGCCTCCTCAACCGCAATGCTGCCAAGCTGACCTTCCGAATCCCCGGACGTCGTAAACGGCAGTATTGCCATGGTTTTGGTGTGAGACGTCACGCCTGCGGAGGATGAGGGGAGGATTGCCTGCGCTCCAGCCGACCGGATATGCACCACGACGGCGATAGCCAGAGTCGCACTGCAAAGAAGAACAACCGAATCTCGTCGGAAACCCGTACGGCCTGGGGTCAGACGCGGAAAGCGCGGGCGTAAATACATGACAATGGTCCTCGCTCTCGCCCGCTCGGCTCATTCCTGCACCGTAAAGAGGGCGGAGACATTAAGTGACGCGCACAAGTCAAGCTTTGGTTATTCAGTGCCGTACGGTGGGAGTTTTCTCACATCTTGTTGATCCCCCGCACGGGCGGACGGAACCACCTCGACTTGGCTGACGTTTTGGCGTACCTTTAACCACTTTATTCCAGAGCTACAACCAGCGCATCATGGCTACCAAAGCTTCGATGATAATTATGATCGGCATTTCTTCTTCCTTTCGCGAATCTATATGACTGCGCTGGTGAGAATGCATTTGATTAGCCGTTTTAAATTTGTGTGTGCAATCGCGATTTAAAAGTTATTCTTGTTCAGTTACAACACTTTGCACACGGATGCTACCCCCACCGCCGAACGTATATTTTCTGTGTTTCAATTCGGAACGAGGCTGGTTGCAATCTGAAACAACAGGTGCAAATATGAACCGAATCGTGCGGAGTGCCGAGGAAATAAGAGGGCAGAAAGCGCCTAAAGCTCAGCCCTAAAATTGGAGACCCTCAAAGCGTATGCCGTCTCAAATCAAGGTAAGTGGGTGAATTTGTTTAACCTGCGCAAGAGCCGAAGTTATCGGCGGCGATGGCTGCGTGATCAGAAGACACGCCCGGTGCAAGTTGCGATTGGACAGCGGAGGCCGCCGAACCCAGACGGTCAACCTGGGTGTCTGCGCGTGGATACGGTTCATCAAGGGGATTGTGACGGAATCAAAGGTGTGTACCACACGCTTGCGTGCGTAGCAAATCAACGCCGTGGATGAGGTGACGCAATGGCAAGTGGTCGGAGCCGTGAGTTTCATCAGGCGAAACATGGCTGGAACTCTTGCTGGCAGCCATTTTGAGGTAATTTCCGTTCACCATTCGCGGCTTCCATTCCGATAGCGGCAGTGAGTATATTAACAGCACCGTAGCGCAACTTCTGAGCAAGCGTCTGATCGAACAGACCAAGTCGCGGCCCCGTCATTCCAACGACAACGGTCTGGCGGAGGCCAAGAATGGGACTGTGATCCGCAAGCACATTGGCTACGGCGATATTGCGGCAGACCATGCCAGTAAGATCCAGACATGTTACGAGAACTACCTCAACCCCTACTTGAACCTTCATCGACCCTGCGGGCAACCGGAGCTGATCACCGATGACAAAGGAAAAACCAAGCGAGTTTATCGCCGGGATGCGACGCCTTCGGAGGTATTTGAAAAGCTGAAGAAGGCCGGTCAATATCCGAAACAAGGCGAAACATTGAAGGCCTTGAGCGAGCAGGCACGAGCGGAGAGCGATACCGATTCGGCACGAAGGATGCAAGAGGCCAAACGGAAGCTATTCAGCACGATTCAGGAGAAGCGAAGTGCGTAAGACCAAGAGGGCTGCGGAAATGCCGGTCCGTGGAAAACGAGGAAAACCAAGACAGGTTTTTCGTCGTTTCCCACCGCCCTTGGAAATCGCTGCTGCGATTCCCACATTCCCGCAGCCCAGGGGGAGCGGTGGAAAATTGGAAATCCAAAGGCAGATTCCCACCTTTCCACCGCACGAATCCTCATCGGAATTAAAATAAGAAAGGAGACCAGGACTCTTGCGGAATTGTGCACGAAACGCAATGACATAAGCGCAGCTATCAGCACCCTTGAAAGACTTGGGTAGATCGTGCAATCACCCCTGAACCGGCACAAAGCGTGGACGGACGAACCCTCGGAAACGAGAATAGCCCCACTGTGCCGCAAAGCAGTTGAGCAGTTCGATGAGCAGCGAATCATCCTCACAAACATCGGAAAATCCTGTAATTCCGAAAGCGTTGTTTATTAATTATTATATTAATGTTTGTTTATAATTTAAGTAACTCCTTTGCTAATCCACTGAAAAAGTTTAACAAAGGCTAAAAATACTACCGTCTTCATTGTAAGAGTATAACTAAGCAACTGAATAAAGGTACTAGACTACCTACGGATTGTACTGTAATATGTATTCACCTCGGCCAGGGCCGTTGAACGATAGAGGGGAGGCGTTCTCTAGACGTTTTTCTGGCTTGAGAACCAATCAAACCAAATGAAAGGCACGGTCACGTTGTTGTCTCCCCTATCGCGATCCGCCCCGAGCGAGATCAAAGCCATACACTTGAGCCCACTGACGCACAGATGGAACGCTGGATGAAAGCTATCCGAGAAGGCCACCCAATCCTCAGAGCAGGAAATGATCGGATGCTTCCAACCCGGCGTGGAGTTCTTTCTGACGCGTTTCTCGTCTGTCGCAATAGTGCATCAGGTCGTATTAGAGGTTGTCCGGCTGGCAACATTAGCCATAAAGACAGGGGCTGTTGGCGAACGGCTCCAGTTGGAAGCGATGCTGGTTAGACTAGCAAAGACCTTTGGCGAAGACTACGACGAGCAGGTTCGTAAAGACGCTAAAGATGCCCGTTCATTGGCTTCAGTTGCGATGCTCAGTGGCCCCGTGGCCGAGACTCCGCCTTGGCGAAAGTTGCTTATCGGACAAAGCCAGAAGACCCTGCGGGTGGCCGAGGTGATTCAGCTGGTGGCGCCCAGGCGCTGCACGGTCCTTATCTCCGGCGAAACAGGAACAGGAAAAGAGGTTGTCGCACGTTCAATCCATGCTGCCGGACCTCGTGCGCACCTCCCGATGGTTTCGGTCAACTGCAGTGCCCTTCCCGAGCATCTGCTGGAGGCCGAGCTGTTCGGACATACGAAAGGCGCTTTTACAGGAGCGGTCGGCAACCGCATCGGGCATTTTGAGCAGGCCCACCACAGCACTTTAGTCCTGGATGAAATTGCGGATATGCCGCTCGCTTTACAATCCAAGCTCTTGCGTGCGCTCCAGGAGCGGGAATTTCGACGCTTGGGCAGTTCCGAAACTGTGCGAGTCGATGTCCGGGTGATCGCGGCCACCAATACCGACCTCGCGCTGCGGGTCAAAAACGGGACGTTTCGCGAGGATCTCTACTACAGATTGAACGTGGTTCCATTGGTCCTGTCGCCGTTGCGTGAGCGTCCCGCCGATATTGGGTTGCTCGTCAATCACTTCCTTGAAAAGATCTGCCGAAACGAAAAACTGCCGCTCTGTGACGTCACTCCGGAAGCTTTAGACAATCTAATCCGCTACGAGTGGCCGGGGAATGTTCGGCAACTTGAGAATGCAATTGAGATGGCCATCGCCTTGAGTGGCTATCGCCGCAGATTGGTTCCATCGGATTTTCAGCTTCCGGATGAAACGCCCGTTTTAACGCAGAGTTCCAGAACGATGGTCACCGTTCCGGACCATGGGTTCGACTTCGAACAGACGGTACGAAACATCGAGCGTCACATACTTGAACAAGCCCTGAGGAAGACAGGAGGCAACAAGACACTGGCAGCTGAGATGTTACACCTTAAGAGGACGACTCTGGTGGCTAAGGTCAAGAGCCTGACTGCTGCTGCGGCAGGGAGCTAGCCCCGAGCTAGCCCGCATGGCGCTGACCAGTTAGCAAGGTAGCCTCGTTAGGAAAAAGCAGCAGAACTGCGAAGAGCAAGTTCTGGCTCTGAGAGTTTCGAACGGCCTTCAGGCTCCTGTTCGATGGCCGCTACTACGATTACATGTTGGACAAGTTCGATTTAGATCCTGACAGGTTGTAAGCGGAGGGCCAACGCATAAACTTCACCAAAGGGCTCATATGACATTTCCATACGCTCTTTGGACATCCTCACGGTGGGCGTTCTCAGTGCAGCCGGACAAGTCGCGACCCCGGACTGACGCCTTCGTACACCGCTTCCGCACTTTGTTGTGCAAAACAAAACTTTCGATAAGTGACAGTCAATGGAGCAGTAGTAAAATCGCGGTGGAGTGGCCCCCAAAAGTGAGACAAACAGTTAAGCCTCAAATTTCATTAAACGGAGAACAGAGCCTTGAGTTTGTCGCGACGAACCTTCACCAAAGAATTTAAGTTAACCGCCGTAAGGCGGCTAAACAACGGCGCTTCGCTGGCCGAAGTGGCGCGATCCT
>JBPCOQ010000012.1:0-28931 GCA_051000095.1 Bryobacteraceae bacterium
TCGGGTGCCAGACGGGCAGCCATCGGCTCCACGCTCTTGCGCTCACCCGGCAGCAGCAGTCCGGCGCAGTAGGCCTTCAACGGGACATTGCGATCAGCGTGCCCTGCGGCTTTCGCCAGGCCATCCATGTATGCCGCAAAGCGCTTTTCTTGTGGGCCTGGCGCGGATTGTGTACCCACAGAACAATCTTACACTATTTTGTTTAATTTATAACACAGTAGTACTATGAAGTGCCGGCGGAGCTGGATCGTGTAATTCGCAAGTGCCTGGAGAAAGAGCGCGAGCGCCGTTATCAATCCGCGCGCGAGCTGTTTGTGGATCTCAAGAACCTGGAACGGGATTCCAATCCATCGAACGAGTCCGTCGCGCCAGCGCGAACCACCGGAACGATTCAGGCGGTTATCGTAGACGATGAGGAGTTGGCGCGGCACATTCTGCGCGAGTACGTCGGATCGACGGACGGAATCGAAATAGCCGCGGAATGTGCAAATGGCTTTGAGGCGGTGAAGGCGATTACAGAACATAAACCCGACATCGTGTTTCTGGACGTCCAAATGCCTAAACTCGATGGGTTTGAGGTGCTGGAGCTCATCGGGCGGGAGATCCCCGTAATCTTTGTTACGGCCTACGATCAATACGCGATGCGCGCTTTCGACGCCCACGCGGTGGACTACCTGCTGAAACCTTTCAGCCTGGAGCGCTTTCAAACTGCCATCGAACGAGCCAGGCAGCGGCTCGGCCAACAAATGCCACCCGCGCCGGAGTTGGCCGCGGCCGCGCGTCCGCCGCAGCAGTACGCTCAGCGAATTGCCGTGAAGGACAACGCTCGTGTGCACGTGATCCCCGTGGCCCGCCTGGATTACGTAGAAGCCCAGGACGACTACGTCTCGCTGCACAGCCAAGGCAAGGCGTACCTGAAACAGCAGACCATCTCGAGTATCGAATCGATGCTCGATCCCGAGCAGTTCGTACGTATTCACCGGTCCTATCTAGTCAACCTGGAGCGGGTGGCGCGGATCGAGCCTTATTCGAAAGACAGCCGGATGGCGGTGTTGAACGGTGGCGAGCAGTTGCCAGTCAGCCGCGCGGGTTATGACAGGCTGAAGCTGCTGCTGGACGACCGGAGATAGCTCTCTCGATGAGATTGTTAATACTTTCCGCCGCTCCACGGTTGTTTGCAGAATCCCACAGTATCTTAGGCCTTACAGCTCTCGATTCCCGCACACAGACGTTCCACGCCGGCGAGAAGCTTTTTTGTACGGCGATTCCCTAAACGAATCCAAATGAGCCGGGTTTGGCCGAAGGCGCGTTCGCCAAGTAGAGAAAATCTCGTCTTTGCTGATGACAACGCAATCGTTCCAGCCGGCGTGTTCCCAAATTTCAGCATCCGAAGCATCGCCCAAACCGATGTCGAGCACATGCTGACAGTCTACACCACGTGTTGCCAGAAAGCGGGCAAGCGCTGCCGGTAGCTGGTTATCGACCAGAAACTTCACGAGACTTGAAGGACGATGTGGCCGGTCTGATGCGCCGCGTACTCAATGGCGGCGTCTATCGCGGCGCTGTCCGATTGGCCGGGGGTGTCGATCACAATGAATTGTGCGCCGTGGGCGGTAGCTCCGGCTAGGATTTGCTTTAGACAGCTTGCCGGTGCGATACGACAACGGGGGGGTTCAGCCTCGCGGCGGTCTTTCCAGTTGGCGGCGTTCGCCTGGGGGTCAACGTCGATGATAACGGCGGCTAATCCTGCGGCGGCGGTTTCGCAAGATTCGATTGTTCTTCTCGCATGCACTCCATGTGCGTTGGCGAATGTCATTGTGTCTTCTACGTCAACATTTGATGGCTCTGACTGGATATATCAGTATTCCCTTTCTAACTCGGGATCGAATGGAATCTTCATCTTTGGGTTAGATGTATCCTGCTCAGTCCTCTCTATTAGTTCTCCTACTGTCTTTTGCAAGGCCCGGTACGGTCAACTACAGTGCGATTGATGAATCACTGAACCAATTCAACGGCACTACAAAATGGTCCCGTTTCAGGTACCGTGCCAGAGCCGCATAGTGCTGTTCTCATCGGCACGGCGCTGCTCACGCTGGCTGTACTACGGTGGAAACACATTCCGGCGCGGTTGTGGCAAAACTCGCATAGTCTTGCATGACTCTATCCTCTCAGGGTCGAAACGACGTTACGCCAGTTGGAGCCGCTTGAGTTTAAGCCGGTCGCGCTGGACGTGGGCAAGGTCGTACTGCGCCTGTTGAACAAGCCAGCCTTGTTCGGCGCCGCCGAAAACTTTGGACAGTCTCACGGCCATTTCAGGAGATATCCCGCGCTTCCCGTTTACGAGTTCGGAAAGCGTGTTGCGCGTCACGCCGAGAGCGGCGGCGGCGTCTGTGATGGTCAAGCCCAAGGGCTCAATGCAATCGTGGAGTACGACATTGCCGGGGTGCGGCGGATTTTTCATGGTCGTGGGTTGGTGCCTTTCAGTGGTAATCGACATAATCAACGTCCTCCGCGCCATCGTCAAAACGAAAAAGTACCCGCCAGTTGGCGCGTACTGTAACGGCCCAAAAGCCTTTCATCTCGCCCTTGAGCGGATGCAATCGAAACCCAGGTAAATCCATATGGGCAATGGTGGGAGCGGCCTGAAGCGTTGCTAGGATATTCCGCAGCTTGCCAACGTGTTCCGGGTTTACGCCGCTCGGGTCGTCTTGTTCAAAAAGGTGTTTCAGTCCCTTGTGGCGGATTGTCCGTATCATCCCGTACCGTAACGCGACACGTGGCGCATGTCAATAAATTATACTTATTCGTAGCTCGGGGCTTTTTCGAGAGAGAGCGCGACAAACGCCATGAGGTCGTCTATCCGCTCGCGGGTCGCGGATGGAAATGCTTCAATCACTTCCTCGATGGCGAGGGCCGCTGCGAGGTTTGAAAAGATCGCCTGCACGGGTATTCGGGTACCCTTAGGAGATCGGTCACTCAAATACGCTGACTTCGGCCTCCGCATTTGCCTTCTTCGATTGTGATTCTCTTGAGTCTATCTGCGCTCATATGAAGTTGACTACTGTTAAAGCTACGCTGTAAGAGCGGCTCTGGCAAATATTGGGGCGTTCGGGCGCGGCCCGGTAAACCTACTGAGCCGCGCGCGTGAGCAAGCGGTTCTTCTCTAGGTCGGCCACAGCTACGGGCCCTGAAGTTTTTGAACCGTATCCACCTGTGTTGCACGCCAGGTGGGAACTATGGACGCCAGCATCGCGATCGTAATCACTACCGCCGCGGCGCCTATCATTGTTGCGGCGTTCTGCGCGGAGACCCCGAAAACCAGACTCTCCATCCAACGCGAAGCGGCCCATCCACCCAGCACGCCAATCGTAATGCCGGCCGCCGCTAATCGAAACGCCTTCCTGCTCACCCAGCGGACAATGATTCCGCGCTCCGCGCCAAGGGCCATTCGTATTGCGATCTCCGCCTCCCGCACGCGAACCCAATAGTTGAGCAGTCCGTACACGCCAATCGCGGCCAGAATCATGGCGAGTACGGCGAACAGGCTCAGTAGCAGAGTAATGAAACGTCTTCGCTCCAGCGACGCTGCCAGGGTCCGTTCAAATGGACGCAGACTCTGGATGGGGAGATTACGATCCAGCTCGGCTACACGCCGCCGGACCGCCGTGGCCAGCGCCCCCGGATCGCCGGAGGAACGGATCATGACGACCATTGCCTCCTGGGGCGATTGCGCGAAAGGCCGGTAGATCTCAATCATGGGCTTCGTATCCAGACCCATCTGACTGACGTTGCCGGCAACCCCCACGATCTCGAACAGCGGCCCGGGAAGATAAGGTCCGCCGAATTTTATCCGGCGCCCCACCGCGGATTCGTTGGGCCACCACTGGTGCGCGAACTCCTCGTTCACGACGGCGACAAGCGGACCACCGGCCCGATCCGTATCTTGAAACGCGCGCCCCTCCCGGATCGGGATCTTCATCGACCGGAAATAATCCGGATCGGCCATGTTGAACAGGGAAACAGGCACCTCTCCCTGTGCGGGCCGCGGTTTGCCCAAAACGGAGTAGAACCAGTCCCCGCAACCGCCACTCGAAGGAGGACAGTTCACCGCGCCTACATCGGTTACGCCGGGAAGGGCGCGGAGATCTCGTGTCAGCCTGTTATAGAAACTCGCGACCGCCTCCGGTGTCTTGTAACTTGAGCCCGGCAAGATCAGCTCTAACGCAAGGAGGTTGTCTGCGGCGAAACCAGGGTTTGCCGTTTGCGCAGTCACCAGGCTTCGAATCAGTAGCCCTGAAGCAAAACAAAGCACCAGCGTAATCGCGATCTCGGCTACCACTAGCACGCCGCGGAACGACTTGCCCCGTTTCGAGCCGGTTGCCGATCGCGAGTTGTCTTTCAGCGCGCTCGAGACATCCAACTTGCCGGCCGCGAATACAGGCGCGAATCCAACCAGCACCGCTGTCAGGAATGTGATGCCCGCGGCGAACAGTAATACCTGAAGGTCCAGGCCGGTCTCCGCCAGCCGGGGAATACCTCGCGGGGCCATGTGCACCAGGGTGCGCAGGCCCCAATAGGCCAGCAGCACGCCGCACAGTCCGCCGCTTGCGGCCATCAAAAGACTCTCCGTAAACAACTGGCGGACCAGCCTCGTCCTGCCCGCGCCAATCGCGGTGCGTATCGCGATTTCGCGAGTCCGGGCCGCTCCCCGAGCCAGCAAGAGACTCGCAACATTCGTGCAGGCAATCAACAGCACCAATGCCACCGCGCCCATCAGCAACAACAAAGTGGGCCGGATGTCCTTGGTGTTCGAATCGGCGAGGAACTCCCCATAAGCCCGATGGTCGTTTTCTGGACCCGGGTCCACTTGCGCCAGCCGCTCCATGATGAGGTCGAGATCCGCGCGTCCAACCGCTAGCGGAATGCCCGGTTTCAAAAGCCCCAGCGCGCGTATCGATCCATGCTGGCTCCGGTCTACTGTATTGCCCTTTGACAACCCCAAAGGCAGATAAAAATCCATCGATTGCCCGAAAAATTCTGGTCCTGGTGGCAGCACTCCTACGATCTGGTAAGGCCGCCCATTCAGATTGAGCGTGCTCGCAATCACGCCAGGATCGCCATTCAGTTTCCCGGCCCAGAATGCATGACTCAATACCACGGTGCCCGGCATCCCGGGCCGGTCCTCTGCCTCGCTGAATGTCCGGCCAAGGACCGGGCGCATTCCCAGCAGTCGAAAGAAGCTGGGTGTTACGATTCCCGCTCGCGTCAACAGAGGTTCGCCCCGGCCCGTCAGCGTGAAATGGCCAGTCACAAATGCGGCCATGTCCTCGAACGAATGATTCTCTCTGCGCCAATGTTGATAATTTACCCAGGTGACGCTGATTCCCTCTGCTTTCGCGGTCGATTCCCCCAACCAGACCAGCCGTTCACCGGCCGGATACGGTAAGGGACGAAGCAAGGCCGTGTACACGACACTGAAGATCGCCGTAGTGGCGCCGATGCCCAGCGCCAGAGTCAAAATCACCAGCAGCGAGAATGCTTTTGAGCGGCCGATTCCGCGCAATCCATATCGTACGTCTTGAAGCAATGACTCGAATCGAGGAAAAGTCCATGCGTCGCGAGCTTTCTCCTTGGTCAATGTGACATTGCCGAAATGTCCGCGGGCAGCGGCTCGCGCTTGCTCCGGGCTCATCCCGCTTTCCAGATGATCCTGAACCTCGAGTTCCAGGTTTGCGCCGATCTCTTCATCCAAATCCCTGGCCGGATTCTGGCGCGTCAGGAGCCACAAGAGCTTCGACCACATTTGCCTCATGAGCTTTCACCTCCCGCTTCGAGAACGCGCCCCATGGCTTCCACAAACCGGTTCCATTTCGAAGTGGCGACTACTAGCTGTTTGCGTCCGAGCGGTGTGAGGCGGTAGTACTTCGCGTTACGTCCTTTGGGTGACGTTTTCCACTGCGATGCAATCCACCCGCGCTGTAACAGCCGCTGCATAGCGGGGTAGAGCGACCCGTTGTCGACCACAAACTCCCGCTCGGATTGCTGCTCGAGTAACTGCGAAATCCCGTACGCGTGGTTCGGCCCAAGCTGCAAACTGCGCAGGATCAATACCTCGAGCGTCCCCTGCAAGAATTCGAGCCGCTCAGGTTGTTCACCTACAGTAGACATACTATCTGTATAGCACGGCCGGCGAGCCCCGCTAACCCGCCGATAAGCTATTGTGGAGAGTAAGTCTCAAATTACGACACATGAAACTTTCAACTCTTGCGAACTGCCTCCTCATCGCGCCCCTTGCACTATGCTTGGCGCAGCCCACTCCCAAGCCGCCGGTTGCGGCCCCGAAACCACCCACCACACCACCAGCTAATAGCGCGGTGCCCTCGATCGCCAAGCCCTCTCTCACGCTGGAGGATGTGCCGGGATCGGACCCCGTCGTGATTACAGTAGGTGACGAGCGCATTACCAGGTCCGAGTTCGAACGGCTGATCGCCGCTCTTCCGGAGCAGGCACGCGCCGCCGCCCAGGGTCCCGGCAAGAAGAAGGTTGCCGAACAGATCGCCGAGCTCAAAGCGCTCGCTCAGGAGGCCCGGAAGCGGGGTGTGGATCGCAAGCCGGAAACCAAACAGCTCATTGCTTTTCAAACCGACAACCTGCTGGCTAACAGCCTCTATCGCGATATCGCAGCCAACGCAAAGCCGGATGAAGCCGCCGCCCGCGCTTACTACGATCAGCACAAGAACGAATTCGAGCAGGTGAAGGCGAGCCACATTTTGATTCGCTTTAAAGGATCACCCGTTCCGCTGAAGCCGAACCAGAAAGATCTGACCGAGGAAGAGGCGCTCGCCAAAGCGCAAGACCTGCGCAAACGTCTGGTCGCAGGCGAGGATTTTGCGAAATTGGCAACTGCCGAATCGGACGATTCCACTGCCGCTGCAAAGGGCGGCTCGCTTGGGTCCTTCGCGCGCGGCCACATGGTTCCAGCGTTCGAGCAGGCCGCTTTCAGCTTGCCAGTTGGACAGATCAGTGAACCCATCAAAACGCAGTTCGGTTATCACCTGATCAAAGTGGAAGGCCACGAAAGCCAGAAGTTTGAGGAGGTTCAGCCAGCTATCGACCAGCGCCTCAAGCCTGAATTGGCTCGCAAGGCTGTGGACGAGATACGGAAGCAGACGCCCGTCACGCTGAACGAATCGTACTTCGCTAAGTAATGTTGTTGTTCAACGGCTGAAGGACCGGGTTAAAAAACATCGGGGTCTTCGTTTCTGTGCAACACAGGCAAGAATGCCTGTGTCACTCGGATGAAAGGAGCAAATCATGAAAGAAATCACCACTTATCTAATGTTTGACGGAAATTGCCGCGAGGCGATGACATTCTATGAAAAATGCCTTGGAGCTGAGCTGCAGCTCATGCCCTTCTCCGAAGCGCTGGGCGATCTTCCTGCGGAAGCGAAACAAGCAAAAGACAGAATTATACATGCGAGGCTGGCCAAGGGAACAGCGGTTTTGATGGCATCGGACACGATGCCTGGTATGTCCCTCCAACAAGGCAACAATTTCTCGGTCAGCATTGGCTGTGAAAGTCTTCCGGAAATCGAGAGACTTTTTGCCGCGCTCGGCGAAAATGGCAAGGTCAAAATGCCACTGCACGATGCGTTCTGGGGCGCTCGTTTTGGGATGCTCACCGATCAATTTGGCATCAACTGGATGCTCAACTGCGAAAAGCCCAAACAAGGGTAGTTGGTTGTTGATAGGTCATGGTCCCTTAGAAAATGACCTTCAAAGCTAGCTGAATAATCCGCGGATTAAACAGATCGCCGTGATCGCCGCCCACCGGCAGCAAAGAGCCGAAGTTGGCCTGAGTCGGGTTGGCGTTTGGGGTTCGCCAATTGTAGAAGTGACTGGATAGCGCATTGAGCGCTTCACCGCGGAGTTGCAGCCGTGCTCTCTCGGCGACCTTGAAGATCTTGAACATCGAAAAATCAACCGCGCGTTGGCCAGTGGATCGCAAAGTATTGCGCCCAAGTTGCCCAGTGTTCCCAGCGCGGGTGTAACGAACACGGACTTGTCGAACCGTTGCGTGTACGTCTGATTGAATCCGGAAGGTAGTGGGTTTCCCGTAACATTTTCGCGTTCGCCATTGAAAGGATTGCCAATCTGAGCGCGATCTCCGCACTGGCAGCCAAATGCCAAACGGAGTGCCGTCGGCCAGAGTCACGATCGCGTTGGTCTGCCACCCTCCAAACATCCCATCGAGAATGCCGCCATGATTCAGCATGGCTCTGCCTTTTCCAAAAGGCAGCTCCCATAGGGCGCTCAGCACGAACCGGCGGGGTTGGTCGAAACCCGATACGCCGCGCTCCCGCCTGTAGCTGTATCCGTATTGCGGAAAATTGGACACTTGGTTGCCGATCGTTTGGATTTCGGAATCGTCATCAATTGACTTGCTCCATGTAAAGGCCGCCTGCGCCTGCAAACCATGCGACAACCTTTGAGTCGCTTTCAGGCTGAAGGCGTGATACGACGACGTCCGGTAAATTCGCGACGGTCTGACTGGATGCCGCGAAGTTCCGATAAGGTACCCGGGTCTGAATGGGTGAGCAGGTGGCCGGATACGTTCCGGGCGGACATTGCGAAAGGTATTGCAGCCCGTTGTTCGGATTTCCGGCTGTGGGGGGCAGTACCGCCGGATTGGCGAAGAAGTACCCAGGCAGATGGACGCCGTGAGCCCCCTGGTATCCACTCTCGAGCAAGAGTCCCTTCACTGGCTCAAACTGCAGATTGATTCCCCATTGCTGGTCGTAGGGCGTGGTTCGGAATCCCTGAACGCCGCCGGCGCCGGGACATAGGTTGTTTGTGGAGGCCAAGCCTACCGGGTTGACTACCGACACGGCGGGCGCCTGGCAATAAGGGGCCGGGAAATTGCGCCCGGCAATGGACAACGGAGCGGGAAACAGGTTCCGGATATTCAGCGGCGGAGTGGCTTCGAAGCCAGTGGGTATCGGCAGCGCGGGCGAAACAAACGAGACGTTCTCGGTGAGCTGCTGAGCCTCGAAATAGTTTTGGAAAACGTCATAGAAGATTCCGTACCCGGAGCGCACTACAAATTTGTTGCTGCCAGGGAATGGACGCCAGGCAAGACCCACACGCGGCGCGAAATTCTTATAGTTAGACGGCACGATCGGATTCGGGGCGCAACAGCCAGCCAGAATCGGGTTGTTGAATATCTGAGTGAAGTTCTTGTCTTCGTAAAGGATGCGGCCCCCCGGGTAGCTGGTGTCGAATACCGTTCCTCCATTTGCCACATCATATACAGGTTTCCGGAACTCCCACCGGAGTCCCAGGTTGAGTACTACTTGCGAGTTGACGCGGTAATCGTCCTGGATGTACAAACCGACGTCCTGATAGCGGGGGCGGAAGACGCCGCTCTCCAGAGATCGATACGCTATGGCGGCGGTACCGGACGCGCTTGGGTATTCGTTTATTGGAACTCTGGCCACTGTCGAGCTGCTGCGTGCTAAGACGGTACTACAGATCATGGATGGCATCCGGGCCGTCTGGCATGGCGGTCCGTTTTCCAGGGAAAAGCGCTTCCGGTTTACCCCAAACAGATGATGTTCGGGACCGACCCGGTAGCGATCGACAGACTGCTTCTCGATATTATCGACAGCGAACGCAAAGCCCACGGCGCAATTTCCATCTGGGATCGGTCGCCCAAATATCTTCGTGGAAACGCGCCATACCGGCCTGACGATCCCAATCAGAACTAACATCCGGGAGCCGGGACACGTCGAGTACGCGGCAACGCTCGGCTTGGGCACTTATGATTTAAACAAGATTCAAGTGCGCACTCTCGAACTCTGATGCGCAACGTTGCGGTGCCCTGAGTAAGTCCCGATTTATCAGCGGCTTACGTCGGTTTGCCAGCATGGAGCAGGTCCCCGACCTGCTCGCCAAGGCGGTGTTTTAGGGATCCGCCACTGGGACGCGAGCCGGTCGGAGACCTGCTCCACTATCGCTTAGAAATCCGCCCGGATCCCGAACTGAATCTGCCGGGTACCCGAGAGACGGCCCTGCTGAAGCGCCAGATCGGCGCCGGTTTGCCCGGGCTGTGTGTAATCGAAGTTGAAGCTGCCGAACGTCGCGTTCAGATTGCCATATCCGTTGCGTGGCGCATGATTGAACAGATTGAAGAAATCGACGAAGGGCGTAATGTTGATCCGTTCACCGCGCAGCTTGATGGGACGATCGAAACGAGCGTCGGTTGTGAAGCTGCTATGGAACGGATTCGGCGCCGAAGTCGATACCTGCGGAATCACCGGCGATACCGCGCCGAGCTGCCGCAACTGCGCTTCGGTGAAGATTCCCGCCGACACCAGCGCCTGACCCGCGGGGGTCAAGTGGCCCGCGACCGTGCTGTTGTAGTTCTGGATCACCTTGTTCAAAGCCGAAAAGCTCCCCACGTCGCGGCCGAACTCGCCGTAATCGAGGCCCGGGATGAGATCCGGGTGGGATGCCGCCGTTGTTCCCCCATCTCCGTTAAGATCGGTGCCGAAGATGAAATTCGAGCCGCTTACCGCTCCCAAGCCCGGAACAGAGATGAAGTTGGGAGGCGCCGTGCGGAACTGCGTGATGGTGTTGATACGGAATCCAAAGGGCAGCGTGCTGATATTCGCGATGGTCAGGATGTGCCGGTAATCGAGGCCGGTGGGCCCGAAGTAGCGCGAATCGTTCGGATTGTGGTTATCGGCCGCGGTAGCGCGAAACTCGGCGCGCGTAGCGGTCCCGGTAGTACCCGTGGATTGGTTGTAGCCTCGCGAATACGCCACATTGATGAAATTGTCTTTGAGAGGCCCAACACTACCGAGCTGCCCTCGCAGGCTGAACTGCAGCGCCGCGTATTTGGTGAACCCGCCATAGGTAAAGCGCCCCAGCGTGAAGTCGGGATTCCTGCCCGGCCAGACTGCGTCCGTGCCCAGGCCGAACTTCGAGATCGTGACGCCCGGATGCGACGCGATGTATTGGTCGGCCGTCTGTGCACCCAGCACGCCCGCGACTTTCGATCTCGCAGCGGCCACATTCAGGATTGACGCATCTCGTCTACGTTCGTAATCTTCAATCAGGATCGGCAGTCCGATGCCATGGTTGTAGAGGAAATCGGCTGTGACCACCAAACCCCGCCGGATCTCGTGCTGAACGCCAATGTTGAATTGGAGCGAGTATGGGATTTTAGTTTGATTGCCGGGGAACGGCGCCGGAATGCTGGTGCCGCCGGTGTTGGTGAATACCGGAATGCCTTTGTTCGGATTGAAATTGTAATTGGCGTAAGCGGCTTTCAACTGTTGATCGACTTGCGTGATGATCGGTAGAACAACCCGGAGCGGTTGACCTACCAGGTCCGAATAATCGCCCGTGGGATGATTCGCCACGTTGATCGGTTTACCATCGGGACCGTTGACGCCGGCGCTTGTGTAGCCGTCTGGACCAATGCCGGCGGGAATGCTGGAGGCCTCATCGAAGATCGTATTGTTGAAAATGTTCATTTCATACGCACGATAAAAGCCGCCGCGCAGTACCGTCTTTCCTTTTCCCGTGACATCCCAAGCAAAGCCGAAGGACGGCGAGAAGAGGTTTTTGGGAAACACTGGATTTTGGGAGCCGCCCGGGACGAACCGGTCGTAATTTGGATCGCGCTTGACCGTCGGATCGGCGAAGAAACCCGTGTCGTACTGCCAGCGCACGCCGAAGTTGATGGTCAGGGAACGGGTTGCCTTCCAGGAGTCCTGAACGAATAGGCCGGTCCGGGTATCGAGGTGGCCGCCGTGCGGCAGATTGTCGGCGGGCCGCACCGTGAAAAACCCGGCATTGGGACCGGTAGCAAAATCCTGCAAGGGGAAGTTCAGCGGATCGGTGGTGCTCAACCCCTGGGCTTTCAACTGATTCAACGTATCGCTGTCGTATTGCGCCGAGATGGCCAGCGGTCCCGCGAAATTGGCGAAGCCGCCCAGGACGATACGGCGCACATCGGCCCCATAGCGGAACGAGTGCCCTCGCCATAAATACGATCCTTCATACGACCATTGGTAATTGTCCTGATAAGTCTGCTGTGGCGCCAGTCCGTTCGGCCCGGCGGAGACCGTGTTGATGTTGAGCTGATACTGATACCCATTCAGGTTCGGAAATGGAAACGCGAGCTGGCTGGAATCGATGTGGTTGTTGAAATTCACGTACCCGAAACGGAAGTTGTGCGTCAAGTGCGCCGAGCCGGCGGTCAAACCAAGGATGTGCACGTTGGTCCAGTCGACGTTCTGGAAAGGCGAAATGGGCGATCCACCGGTCGAGAGATCGTCGCTGTGGCTGAACCGGTAGAAGGCGCGCACCGAGGACGTGATGTTGTAATCCAGGCTCCCGAAGGCCAGTTGGTAGCTGAGCGGCAGAGATGCCGTAGCGCTGTATTGCGGAAAAGTCGGGTTGTTGACGATCTGGCCCTGGACCTGCGTGCTCTTTTCCAGGTTGCCGTAGACAAACAGCCGGTCTTTCCAAAGCGGGCCACCCGCGCCTCCGCCGAACCGTTTGCGGCTGGCATCGGGAACGGTGGTGTTGTAATTCTGCCGCGCGGACAAATCGTTATTGGTGAAATCGAAAAACGCCGTGCCGTGGAGCTGGTTTGTGCCGGTCTTGCTGATGATGTTGATCGCGCCCGAGGAAGTGAGCGAAGTGGAGAGGTCGAGCGAGGACCGGCTCACTTCGAATTCGGCGACGGCGTCTTGCGAGTAATTCGCGGTGGTCGTTCCCACCGTCTCGTCGGTAATGTCGATTCCATCGATTTGCACGCGGGTCGCAGTTCCGGAGCGTCCTGCGATTCCGACGGCCTTGTAGGTATTCGATTTGGTCGGATCGATGGCGCCTCCATCGCGAACCACCGTTCCGGGCGACAATATTGCCAGATCGAGGAAATTACGCCCAAACAGCGGCAGATTCCTGATCTCATTGGTGGTGATGACGGTGTCCACGGTCTGGCGCGCGGTGTCGACAGCCTCGGACTGCGCCGCCACCTCAACCACTACCGACGACGTGCCGACCTGCAACGCTGCGTTGCCGTTTACCGTGGAGCCGGTCTTCACATCGATATTGCGGATCTCGGCCGCTGTGAACCCGGCCGCTTCAATCCTGACCGTATATTTGCCCGGATCGAGATTCTGTTGTGAATAGAGGCCGGAGTTGCCGGTGGTGACCCGAAACGTCTGGCCCGATTCACTGGTGATGGTTACGTTGGCGCCCTGTACGGCAGCGCCGGAGGCATCTGTGACGGCGCCTTCGATGGCTCCCGTGGGAGTTTGAGCGTTGGCGATGAGTAAGCAAAACAGGGCCAGCAATGTGGCCTGGAGAGTTCTTGTGTACATGTGATCCTTTCCCCTAACAAACCGATATTGGGAAAAGTATAACATTTGGTAGCACAGCGTGGTTTTCCGCAAACGGTGGGGCAGGCGGTCGGGGTTTGCCGCCTGCCGGGCGACGCGGTGTTTGGGTCGCCTACTAACGACTCGGCGACCCACGATCGCTTTCTACTTGGTAAGGGTGAAGTTGATGTCAAGCGTGGTAGCCACCTCGACGGGGAGCCCGTTCAGCAGCGTCGGCTTGTACACCCACTGCTTCACTGCCTCTAGCGCCGCAGGCACTAGCAAGGGATGTCCACTGATCAACTGAATATTCTCAACCGTCCCGTCCTTCGCAATGATCACGCTAAATCGAACCGTGCCTTGTAGCCGGGCTTGCTTAGCTTCTGGCGGGTAAACAGGAGTCACTTTTTTGATCAGATTCGCCGCCTGTACGTTCCCGCCCACCCGAATGCGTTGCGGCAGCACCGTAGGATCGAGAGCTTTCGCGCGTTCGATGAGCTGATTCGAAAGTGCATTGAGATCCCCAACTCCAGCGCTCGCGATCTGCGAGCCGGACGTATAGTCTTTGAGAGCGCTACCCGCGCTGTGCAGCACAGTGGCCTGCGTGGACTGTTCCAGCTCCGCGCGCACAGTCTGCGCTAATGCGGAGCTTGCCTCCGCCGGCTCGAATCGGCTGGCCCGCCCCGACGCATCCACTTCCTTCACGCCCGCCAGAATCACTGCGTATTCATTGCCCAGCCGGCCGGCTATTTGACGGTTCTGCGGATTCGACGCCAGCGCCCGGCGCAATAAATCGACCGACTGCTGTTTATCCAAGATCCGGTAAAACCAAGCTGCGTTTGCGAGCACTCGGCCATCGTCGAAATGAGTCGTTACGGCCTGCCCCCAGGCTGGTTTGACTTGCTCATAATCCCCGGCATCCGGAAGCGATGCCTCGGGCAACACAAACACGCCCAGTTCCGGATTGTGCGCGATCAACCACAGAAGTTGTGTCAGCCGGGCGGCGTGGTTGACCTCGGCATGGTTGAGGTCGTTCGATCCACCCGCCTGCGCTTGCACCCAATAGTAACCGAGCAGTTTTAACCTGTCCGAAACATCGTCGGGATTGGCGGCAACGGCGGCTTCCGCCGCGGCGGCTTGCTCGGCCGAGAACTGGCGGCCTTCAAACGGCGCCCGAACGCTCGCGTCCTGCGCGAAACAAATAGCCAAGGCCAACACACTGAGAAGAGTGGCTCGCCCCATACAGCACCTCCTCTACAGTTTACGTGATTTCAAGCTCGTCTTGGATCTCCGCCGCAACCTTGCGCGCTTGCTCCACTGCCCCAATCTCAAAACTGATCGCGCCCACCCGCGCGTGCCCGCCTCCCCCATACCGCTCGCAAATGGACGCCAGGTTGTGCTTGGGGGTCTCAGGCGCCCACGGATTCGAGCCAACCGAAACCTTGGTTCGAAAGCTGGATGTGCTCACCGATACCGTGTAGGTTGAATCCGGGAACAGGTAGTACGGTATGAATTTGTTGTAGCTATCCAGACCCGGGCCGACCAGATCGAAAAAAATGACGCCATTGTGGCTCGTGGCCTGCCGCCGGATAATGTCGATCGAGCTCACATGCCGTTGATACAGTGGAGCGTACAGCTTCTGAACTTCCGGCTGCCGGATGATCTCGTCGAGCTTTTCCGTTCGCATCCACCGGATGATCTGATGTACAGCATCGGAACTCCTGGCCCCTTCGATCACTAATGTCAGTTTCATGGCGGCATCCCGCATTTCAACCGCCGCTTGGGCACTGTCGTATTGCGCTCCATCGATGATGTCGGCCCATTTCACCAGTTCCCCGAGATCGGTGGGATCGAAGCCGAATCGCTCCCGCGTCACAGTCGCGATGAACATCGTGCACGAACGAAAGGAAGGATCGTAGAGCTTCTGTCCGCTATGGGCCAGTTTGTAGTGTTGGGCGTCCTCGGCGCTTAAAAAGGCGCTCTGGTGGTGATCGAACCACCAGGCAAGTCTGGGGCTGGGTGAGTATTTAAAATCGACGATGGCATTGACGTCGCCATCGAACATGCCGTCCTCAAAGAGCCGAGAGGCCTTATGCGCCAGACCTGTGAATTGGAATTGGCACTTCGACCCGCACCGGGCTTCGTAAAAGCGGCTAAAGAAGGCTGCCGAGGCCGCGCCATCAAAGCAATGGTCATGGTAGAGAATCCTCACCCGCATGAAATATCCATAGACTGGAAAACCATCCAGCTTGACTCAATACGGGTACCGATTGCAAGTGGCACAGGCATTCTTGCCTGTGTGGGTCTTTCAAGACCTTTTAGATCTCGATCGAATCGACGGAGATCGTGCCGTTTTGCAGCTCTCCTTTCACCTTTACTCGAAAGGTCTTGGTCTTGTGCTGGAGCCGGTCTGGTTGCGAATGAAGTTGCTGCGCAATCTTGCTGTTCGCGGCTTCATCGAAACGTACCAGCTTGCCATCCTCGAGCAGCAATGCGAAGGCGCTGGTGTGCTCGCCGATTCGGCAACTGGCATCCAGTTTATTAAAAGCTTGGACTCCGGTAGCCTTGTCTCGTGTATCCTTACCATCCGCAGCGGTGGTCGGGTCAACCGGTGTACCCCGGTCGGTAGTCCGAGCCATCTGCTCACTATCTTTTGAGGAACTACTGGTTCGCTGAGAGCCTGCCTGATTCTGAGCCTGTTCATAGGTGCTGTTCTGCTCACGCGGCGGCTTGACAGTCGCGCCCGGCATCGCGGCTGCAGTGGACCCGGTCTGGCACCCCGAAGCCACCAGCGCTCCCGTCCAAGAGTGGACCTCCTGTCCGGGCAGCAGTAGTGAGATAAGCGGAATGCCCGCCAGTGAAAGTAACAAATTCTTCATAATGTAACCTCCTGTTAACGAATCGAGCCTTTCCTCTATTCCCAAGCATTTCCAGGCCTAAGTCATAGCATTCAAAACAGTGAGCAAGCTTACTTGAATGAGCGGAAAACTGCGGATTGGTACTAAGCGCCTACTCTGACCGAGATTTTTCTCAACTAAAGTTCGGCCGCCCACTAGGCAAACCATCCTATTTCGTGTAGACTTTCATTAGCTCTGGCCAGAGAGCAATTATTCCTTGGAGGAGGACTAAACAGAATGAAGAAATTTTCAATGTTTGCTTTTGGAGCCCTAACTTTTACAGGGCTCGCTTGTGCGAGTATCATCCCCACGCTGTCATCCGGCCCAGTTGCGGTCACTGGCGGCTTCGCTTTTAACTATACTGCCAACTTATCGGGCGACGAGCGGTTGGATCCTAATGCTACTAATGGTGTGACATGTCCCGCACCCGGCAACACCAAAACCCAGTGCAACCCGGCCGGAACTTTTTTTACCATCTACGATATAAATGGCTTCGTGTCGGCCAACACTACGGCCGCCAACTGGGCTCAACCCACCATTCAAATGACCGGAATTACACCGTCCAGCATCAATGGTTCCACGTTTGATGGGGCTGCACTGAACGTCACCTTCATGTACACCGGTCCGGTCGTTCACGGCAACGGTGTGACTGTTCCGTTTTCGGGGTTCCAGATCATCTCCAACCTCAACGGTATCAACGCAAACGGTAACTTTACCAGCCAGTCCACCAAGGACATTGGTGATTCGATGGGCAATACGGATCAGCTTGCTGGTCCGGTTACGGTCCCGGCGGGTAGTAACGTTCCCGAGCCCGCTTCGATGCTCCTCATCGGTGGCGGCTTGGTCGGACTCGCTTTGGCGCGCCGTAAGCTCGTACGCTAAAATTCAGTTAAACTCATCAAACCAAAGGCCAGCGATCTTCAGATCGCTGGCCTTTTTTCACTTTCAACTTATCCCCGCCCGCCCAGATAATACCGCACCGCCGGCGTAACCAGCAGCGACAGCACCATCGACGCCAGCAACCCGCCGATCACCGCAATCGCGAGCGGCTGCAACATCTGCGATCCCGCGCCCAGGGCGAGCGACAGCGGTATCATACCCGCCATCGTAGCGAGCGCTGTCATCAAAATCGGGCGCAGCCGCCGCTCGCCCGCCAGGATCATTGCCTCTTCCGGTCCCGCTCCTTCCCGGCGGAACTTCTGGTCGGCGTCGAGCAGCAGGATGCCGTTCTTGGCCACGATGCCGATCACCATGATCAGCCCCATGAACGACGAGATGTTGAACGTGGTCCGCGTGACCAATAATGCCAGAAATACACCCGATGTGGACAGCAAGGCCGACGACAGGATCGCAATCGGCGCGCCGAAATTGCCGAATTCAAACAGCAGCACAGTGAACACTAGAACGATGGCGAGTACCAGCACAAACACCAGATCGTGGAAGGACCGCTGCTGCTCGGCATACGCGCCGCCGTACTCAACGCGAATGGAAGGAGGTACATGCAGAGCGGCAACCGCCTTCTTCACCGCCGCCATGCCGTCGCCCAAATTCGTCCCTTCCAGGCGAGCCGTCACTGCAATGTCGCGCTGCAGGTTTTCACGGCGAATCTCGGTCTGGCCTGGAATTTCAGTGAATCCCGCAACCGACCCAAGCGTCGCCGTTTTGCCGGAAGATCCCACCAGCAAGGTATTGCGAATGGCCTCCGTGCTGGCCCGTGTCTCCTCCGGAAAACGCACGCGAATCGTGTAAGCGCGGTCGTTCAGGATTACCGGCGCGGCCGTCGGCTCGCCCTGCATGATGGCGCTGGCATCCAGTTCCAGCTCTTCCGCGGTAAATCCGGCTCGGGCGGCAATGCTTGGGTCGACGTTGAACTGGATCGCGGGCCCGCTGACCGTATTATCGATCCCGTTCAGAATATCCACCACGCCAGGAACTTTCTTGATGGCGTCCGCGATCTTGGGGCCCCATTGCGCTAACAGATCGGGATTCTGCGAGAACAGCTTGATCTGCACCGGCTCCGGAGCGCTGGTCAGATCGCCGATCATGTCCTGCAGCAATTGGATAAATTCCACCTGCAGCATCGGCTGCTGCTTGGCGACTTTCTCGCGCGCCTCCGCGATCACCTCTTCGACGCCGCGGTCGCGCTTGGTCTTCAGCTTCACCGAAACGTCGCCGGTGTTGGCCTCCGTTACGGAAGCGAGCCCGAGCTGCAAGCCGGTGCGGCGCGATGTGCTCTCCACTTCGGGAATGCCGCGCAGCATCTTTTCCACCGAAGAAATGACGCGGTTCGTCTCGGCCAACGAGGAGCCCGCCGGCATAATGTAGTCGAGGATAAAGCCGCCTTCGTCCATCGCCGGAAGCAGATCGCTCCCGAGCGCGCGATAACAAAAGAACGATCCGGCAACCAGCACGGCGCAGAACACAACGAGAGCCAATGGCCGCTCCAGCGCAATACGCAGCAGCCGTTCGTAGATCTTGACCAGACGGCCCATGAAGCCGCTATGTTCAGCGGCACGCTGCTCTTCGGCAACTTCACCTTCGCGTTTAGGCGGCTGGCGTAACAGATAATGGCTGAGCGTAGGAGTCCACGTCAAGGCCAGAGCCAGAGATGTAATCAACGCAGTCGCCACTGTCACAGCCAAGGCCCGGAAGAACGTGCCCGTGACGCCAGTAATCGAGATCAGCGGCAAAAAAACAACGATCGGCGTAATCGTGGATCCGATCAGCGGCGTCCGGATCTCGCGCATGGCGCTGCGGATTGCCTCCGCCCGGCTCTGCCCTGCATCGCGGTGCAGAACGATATTCTCTACCACCACGATGGCATCGTCGATTACCAGACCAACCGCCGCGGCTAAACCGCCGAGCGTCATCAGGTCGAAGCCCTCGCCCAGAAACCGCAGGGCAATAAACGTGATCGCGATGGTCGCGGGAATCACCAGGGCCGCTACCAGCGACGTGCCCCAATCCCGCAGGAACAGCACCAGGATGATTCCGGCCAGTACCAGGCCAATGAGAATGGCGTCCCGGACGCTCTTGATCGAAGCTCTCACCAGCTCGGACTGATCGTAAAACGGCGTGATCTGCACACCCTTGGGAAGCCCTTTCCGAATCTGATCGACTTCGGCGTGAACCTGGTCGGCCACCGCCACTGTATTGCTGTCGGGCTGCCGATTGATGTTCAGCAACACCGCCGGCTTGCCGCCTGCCGTCACGATCGTGTAGACCGGCTTCACCGAGGGATGAACTGCCGCAACGTCCCCGATTCTCACCGGCAGGCCCGCCTGTGTCGTCTTGAGGACAATCGCGCCAATCTCCCCGGGCGTGCGCGCCTGCCCACTCACCAAGCCGAGGACCAGTTGATGATTACTCTCCACCAGACCGGGCGAATCCAGCAGATTGCTGCGGCGGACGGCATCCAGAATGTTCGGTATGGTCACGCCGGTCTCGAGCAGTTTGGCCGGGTCGGGCCGGATTTCAAATTCGGGCTCCTGCCCGCCTTGCACGACAATATTGCCCACCCCCGTGAGCCGGTTGAGCCGCGGCTTCAAATCGTAGGTGGCCAATTCCCACAACTGGGTTTGCGATACCGTATCGGATGTCAGGCTGTAACCCAAAATCGGAAACGCCGCGAACGTCAACCGGTTGACAGTGATTTTCGCAGTATTGGGAAGAGCCGATTGGGCGCGTGCCATCGCGGCGTTGACACGCTCCAATGTCTGGAACATGTCGATGGTCCAGGTGAAGTACAGATCCACCTCGGCCGAGCCGCGGCTCGTAGTAGAAGTCACGCGATCCAGGCCCTGCACGGTGCGTACGGCCTCTTCAATGGGCCGCGTTACCGTAACCAGCATCTGGTCAATCGGCGCGACACCGTTGTCGATTCCAATCACGATGCGTGGAAAATCGGTGGAGGGGAACACCGAAATCGGAATCGTAAAAGCCAGGTAAGCGCCCGCCGCGATCAGCGTCAGGATGATAAAGATAATGGACTTGCCGTATCGGGCGCTCCAGTGCTCCTCTACCTGTTCGCCCGGGGGTTGGGGTTCAACTCTGGTCTGCTCGATCATTTCTCTTTGGGCTCCGCCTCCGGCTTCTCTTCCTTGCCTCCGGCACTAACCTTGGCGCCATCCTGCAAGCCCAACCCGCCCACTGTGACCACTTTCTCGCCGGGCTGCAGTCCTTTGAGTACCTGCACTTTATCGGACTCACGCACCCCGATCTCCAGTTTCCGCTCTTTCGCGGTAGAGTCCGCTCCTACCACCATCGCCACGTTCCCGCCTTCCTGCGAGGGCAGCACGGCCTCGGGTGGAATCACGACCGCGTCCTGGATCGTCTCCGCAACCACGGAGAGCTTTACGGTCACTCCGGGACGAAGCCGCTCGCCCGGATTCGCCGCCTCTACCCACACCTCCACCGTCGTGCTGTTCGGATCGACGGCTGGACTGACGACAGTGACTTTTCCAGGCACCTCGATCGCCGCGTCCGTCTGCGCCATCGTGGCGGGCTGGCCGACGTGCAGAAACGCAGCCTGAGCGGTAGGCACGTTGGCGCGCGCGATTACGCGCGAGACGTCCATCACGGTGATCACCGGCGATCCAGCCGCGGCCATTTCCCCCGCATAGATCGGCCGGTCGGTGACCACCCCGCTGATCGGGCTGCGAATTTCGGCGTAGGATAGTTGCGCCTCAGCCCCCTGCACCTTGCCGCGAGCCGACTCCATCTGGCCTTGCGCTCCTTTCACTTCCTCATGCCGGCCCACATTTTGAACGGACTCCAGGTGCTTTTGAGCGGTTTCATACGTGCTCTTGGCTTGCGCATAAGCGACTGCGGCGTCGTCCACCAGCTTCCGCGCCAGCGCGCCTTCGCGGAGCATTTGCTCACGGTTTTGCAGCAGCTTTTGGGCTGCGTCCATGGCCTGTTTCGCGGCTTGCACGTCCTGCTGCGATTTGACCACTTCGTCCGGCACTGTCGCCGAGGACGTAATGCGGTAGGTAGCCGCCGCTTGGTCGTAAGTGCCCTTGGCGTCCGCCACCGCCGCCGCGAGATCCCGATTCTCCAGCGTCGCGAGTAGCTGGCCTTTCTTGACGTGAGAGCCGCGACTCACATAAAACTGCTTCACCGGCGCCGTGATTTTGGGCATGATGCCGGCCTGATCTTTGGGGTGGAGAATACCCTCCGCCGTGATAATACGCTGAATGGAATCGCGCCGGACGTCCGTCACCTGCACCGGCACAACCGGCTCGGCTTCCTTCTCTGCCTTCTTCGCGCAGCAAGCGAGCGCCACCAGGGCGAGTAGCAGTATCTGGCCCTTACCGAGCCGCGACCGCAAGGGAGCGGCCGCCGTCTGACATATTCGCTTCATCGATTAAAGAGTCCCCATGAGAGTTTGCAGATTCGCCAAGGCCAGGCGGTAGCGCGCCAGCCCATCGTCGGAGGCATTGCGCGCCTGCGCGAGTGTGGTCTGCGCATCCACCACCTCCAGCGCCGTCGCCTCGCCGCCTTGGTATCGCAGGATGGTCAACCGCAGGCTTTCAGTCGCAAGCTCCACCGACGAGCGCAGCGATTCGAGTTGCGTGCGCGAGGACTGCGCTTCCAGATAGAACGTGCTCAGATTGGCTTGGATCTGCCGCTGGGCCACTTGTAAATCGAGCTGAGCCTGCTTCTGCAGCAGCTCCGCCGCGCGAACTTTGCTTCCCGTGGCGCCCCAATTCCACACCGGAATCGTAACGGTGCCCTGCGCCACCGATCCCAGATTATGCCGGTCGTCCGGGCCTCTGACAGCGAATACGTTCGCATTGATGCCGAAGAAATAATCGAACACCAGCGATGGAATGTACGCACCTCGGGCTGCCGAGATGCCGAAGCCGGTCTCTTGCACGCTGGCCTGCGCGGCGCGAATGTCGGGGCTGGTTGCAAGCGCCTTGGTCTGGATCTCGTCAAAGGGCGGCAGCGTGGAGAGATCCTTCAGGTCGTCGATAATTCCATATTCCTGGCGCACGTCGGGAAACAGGATGACGCCCAGAGCCACTTTGGCCTTCTCGACCGCGAGCTGTGCTTCCATCAGATCCCGCTCGCGCTGTTGGGTCTGCAATTGCGCCTTCACCACATCGGCATGCGCGACTTCACCGCCTCGCTCCTGCTTCTGTGTAATATCGAGGAACCGGCGCGCCTCGTCCAGGCTTTGCTGTGCATTGATCAGATGACGCTGCGCCGTGATCAGGCCGTAGTAGTTTTGGACAACCGTGGCCACCAATCCACGTACCGCGATTTCCGCCTTGGCGCGCGCGGCCGCTTCGGCGGCAATGGTGCGGCGATAAGTGGCGCGGGCCGTGAATGAGAAGAGCTCTTCATGCACCACCGCTTGGCTGCTATAAACATGCACGCCGTCGTTTGCAACGAACACGCCCGAGGGAGTCCCGTTGCCCTGCGTATAGATGTACTGATTGAAATAATTGAGCGTCGGAAGCTGAGCGGCTTTGGCCTGCTTTCGATCTTCCTGCGCCAGAGCAATGGCGATGTTGGCCGCCAGATATTGTTGGCTGTAGGAGCGAGCCCGCTGCAACGCGTCGGAGAGACTGATCGAGAGGGGGCCCGTAGCCCCTGGTTGACCTTGAGGTTGGGGTTGGGGTTGGGGTTGAGGTGGCAGAGCGCCCGGAGGATTCTGCCCGGCTGCTCCAGGCGGAGCTTTACCGGCGCCGCCGGGCGGAGTGGTAGGCTTCTGAGTCGGCGTAGCCGGGGTGGGAGCTTGGGCCATGCAGACCATCGCTACCGCGACGAAGAGCGTAGTCAGGCGTGTCAAACGTCAAACATAACACCATGAGATGAAATTTCGCTGAAACCCCAAAACTCAAAGAACTGTTTTATCTCAGGCCAATACGGAGCTTGAGCTTGCATCGCTTACGTGGTGCAGGCTTTAGCGGGAGCGACTGGGGTCGTCACCAGTATCAGAAACTGAGTGGAGTGGGCGTTCGCCCGCCCTTCGGCATTGCTTTGCCCGCGGGGCAGGCAAATTGCCTGCCCCACTCAGAATCAACCGATAGCGGTGAGTTTCTGGCGCGCTCAGGGCTTCAGCCTGCGCGCGCCGTCGCGAGGCTGATAATACTGGCAGGTAAACCTTAGTCCAGCACCTACAAAAACAGCCGGCTCTGTTTTATTCCCACCGCAATGCGATAACCGGATCCACTCGAAGGGCCCGCCGCGCCGGAATATAAATTGCTATTAAGGCGGCAATTCCGAGCAATCCACACACCGCAATGTAGGTAGGCGGGTCTGTCGCGGAGACGCCATATAAAAGGCTCCTGAAGAAGCGCGAAATCGTTAACGCGCTTGCTACGCCCACTCCCACTCCGATGGCAGTTGCACCCATGCCGTGTTTCAATACGAGCCGGAAAATGTCCCATTGGCCCGCTCCTAGCGCCAACCGCAGCCCCATCTCATGGGTGCGCTGCGCGACCGAATACGACATCACGCCATAGAGTCCCACGGCGGCCAGAAGCAGGCCCAATCCAGAGAACAGAGTCAGCAACAGCATGGCAAACCGCTGGCGGGCCAGTGAACTCCCGAGTACCTGGTCTATGCTCCGGACATCGCTCACCGGCTGCTCGCGATCGGCTTGCAGGACCTGTTGCCTAACGGCTGCCGCTAATGCCAGAGGTTCGCCGGTGGTCCGGATCACGAGCGTCGCCCGGGCGCTGTGTCCCGGAAAGTAGAGCTCCGGTTCGGCCCCGGTGTTCAGTCCGATTTCACGCGTGTCGCAAACCACGCCCACTACCGGCACGCCGGTCGGATTTGGATCCACTACGCCCATCAAAATCCGCTGCCCAATCGGATTCTGATCCGGGAAGAACCGCCGCGCTAGCGACTCATTGATAATCGCGAAAGAGTTGTTCATGTCCGCTTCGGTGAAATACCGGCCTTGGCGCAACGGGATTTTGAACGCATCGAAATAGCCGGTTGTAACGGTTCGTACCTGCGCTACCGGAAAGCGGCCAGCCTCCGGCAGCGGTTTACCTTCGACCGCAAAGCGCGTGCGGCTTAGAGCGTTTGTGAATGGAAGTGGAGTGATGGAAGCCACTCGCTCAACTCCCGGCAGCGCGCCCGTTTTGAGAAACAGAGCGCGGTAAAAACTCACCACTTTCTCCAACCGCGAATATTTCGTATCAGGCAATCCGATCTGCATAGTAAGCACGTGGTCCGGACGGAAGCCCGGATCGACATGCAGCAGTGCGCCGAAGCTTCGGATCAACAAGCCTGAAGCAACCAGGACAACAATTGTTATCGCGACCTCGGCGGCCACCAGTGCGTTCCGCAATCCTGGACGAGTCGCCCCTTCGTTCGACGTCCGGCCCCCCGCAGCCATGAATTCAGGTCGGCACGCGAGGCTTTCCACCGGGCAGCAGACCGAATAGTATCCCGGTCAGTAGCGCCAAGGCAAGCGCGAATGCGAGCACGCGTCCATCGATAACGGACATCTGGCCCCGCATGGAATCTGGCGCTAAGCTGCGCAACAGCGGCGCCGCCCAGATCGCCAGCAATAGACCAGGCACTCCGCCCGTTATCGCCAGCACGATACTCTCCGTCATAAGCTGACGAATCAAGCGAGCCCTAACCGCCCCAAGCGCTGCCCGGATCATCACCTCTTTCTGACGCATCGCGCCGCGGGCCAACATCAGGTTCGCCACGTTGGCGCAGGCTATTAGCAGAATCAGGCCGGCGGTCCCGAGCAGCAGCAGCAACGGTTTGCGGGATTCGCCCGTGAACTGCTCCTGCAGCGCGACAACCTTTGTCCCAATCGTGTTGTTGGTCGCCGGGTACGTTCGCTGCAGCCGGTGCGCGATTCCCTCCATTTCCGCCTGTGTCTGGCGAAGCGTCGAGCCCGGCTTCAGGCGGCCCACTACCTCGAGTTGATGATGCTTTCGATTGGTCAGATCGTAATCGCCCAGTTGCAACAAAGGCAGAAACACATCGGCCCAATCCGGGAAAGCACGGCCGGCAGCGAGCACGCCGGTGACTCGAAAATCCTGGCCGTTTAGCTGGATGCCGCGGCCCAACAGGGAACGGTCGCCGCTGAAACGCCGCATCCACAACGAATGGCTCAGCAGCGCCACTCGATCATGGCCAGGCACCTCTTCATCAGAGAGGAAGTTGCGCCCGAGCGCCGGCTCAACGCCAACCAATGGCAAAAGATTGGCCGAAATAAATGAGGCCTTCAACTGCTCAGGCTCCCGGTTCGGGCTCGACGCGGCATCGCCGGTCAGATTCTCCTTCAGCAGGCCTTGAAAGGTGTACGCGCCCACATCTTCAAAGGAGTTGCTCTGCGCGCGCCAATCGCGATAGTCCGGATATGCCACTTGCACCTTGCCCAGCGCCGGATGAGTTTCCCAGATCATCACCAGCCGCTCGGCGTAGCGATACGGCAAAGGCCGGAGAAGCACAGCGTTCACGGCGCTGAAAATGGCCGTATTCGCGCCAATGCCGAGAGCCAGCGTAACCACCGCAACCACGCTGAAGGACGGGCGCTGCACAAGTACCCGCAATCCGTAGCGCGCATCCTGCACGATGTGGGACACGGCTTGGGTGCGTAAACGCATGCTTTGTCTCGAAAATAGCATGTAGCTCGCGGTGGCACCGGTTTGTGCCGCCTGTCGGGGCGACCCGGTATTTGGGTCGCCTGTCGGTTGGGCCTGATCTGTTTTCATGATCGCGGGTGGGCGCGCGGGGCCCATGCCAGTTTAGCTTGTCACAGCCTGTGCTCATATTGAGGCTGACGCGAGATTGTGCCTCCCCGATTGCTACAATAGCCCCGCGAGGTGCGAATGTGAATCTGGGCACTATTATTTGTAATACCGGCCTTTGCCGGGACAGCCGCCACCGTGATTTACGACGCGAAAACGAGCGCGGTTCAAAAGAAACTCCCGGACCAGGAGAATCTCTGGCTCAGCCTGCCGGAACTGACGTCGGCTTCGGGATTCGTTCTTAAACCTCAGGGCGCCTGCCTCAACGAAATGTGTGTTCCAATCCCGAAAGCGCGGGAGAAGTCTTTTGTGAAGAAAGTAGACAAAGCCACGTATTTCAATTTGTCGGAACTGGCCCGCACGCTACACCAGCCGGCAGTGCATGACGTTGCAAACGAGATCTGGTTATTTGGGGCGCGGCCCGAGTCGCAGATGAAATATGTCAACACGCTGGAAACGCCCGATTTTACGTTGACGGACTGGAAAGGCGTTTCCCGATCGCTTTCGGACCTGCGCGGCAAAAAAGTGATGCTCATCACCTGGGCGTCGTGGTGAGGATGCCGGCTCGATCTGCCAGGCTGGCAGAAATTCTTCGAAGAGACCAAAGGAAAAAATTTTGAGATTGTTTCCGTTGCGGAAGATGTTGGTGGCCTGAAGGCCGCGGCTCCGTGGATTGAGAAGGCGAATCCGGCGTTCACGGTCCTGGTCGATGAGAAACACACAGTAGCGTCGCTGTACGGCATGGTGAACGTGCCCACGGCGGTCTGGATCGATGAGCAGGGCAAGATCGTAAGGCCGAATGAAGTAGCGTACATCGACAACCGGTTCAAGAGCATGCACGGCATCGATGCAGCGCCGTATTTGAATGGGCTGCGCGACTGGATTGAGAATGGCGAAAAGAGCAGGTATGTCATGAGTCCGGAGAAACTGCGTGGGCACCTGAATCAGTTCACGCCGGAGAACCTGCTGGCGGACGCCAATTTCAAAATGGGTCAGTACCTGGTTGCCACAAAGCACGAGCGGGAGGCGATCCCGTATTTCAAGACGGCGCAGAAGCTCAGGCCGGACGATTGGAACTACAAGCGGCAGGCTTGGCTGTTTGCCGATCCGGATAAAGATTACGGGACGAATTTCCTGAAGGAAGTGAAAGCGCTGGACGGAAAGCCGTACTATCCGCCGCGGCAATTGCCCAAGCCGCCAGAGTAAGAGGCAAAGTCTCTCGTTGGATAATGAGCATGGCCACTCAGCCCCTTGCGCGTGTTTCCGAGGAAGAGTATCTTCGCCTGGAACGTGCTGCCGAGTACAAGAGCGAGTATGTTGGTGGCGAAATTTTTGCCATGGCGGGCGGCTCGTCACAGCATTCCGAACTGGCAGCGAATTGGATTGGCGAGTTCAAGAACAAATTACGTGGCCGAAATTGCAGAGTGTTCATGTCCGATCTTAGAATTCGGACGTCGGCGAGCGGGAGCTATGTTTATCCCGATATCTCGGTGCTGTGCGGTAAGCCGGATATTCATGGTCCGGCAGGGGATGTTCTGATCAATCCCACGGTCGTCGTCGAGATTCTCTCGTCCTTAACCGCCGATTACGATCGTGGCAAGAAATTCGAGGTATATCGGGAAATCGCCTCACTCCAGGACTATATCTTGACTCACACCGATTCGCCTTGGGTGGAGCACTTCCATCGACAGCCGGATGCAAGTTGGATCTTCCGTGAGTATCGAGGTCTGGACAGTGCCGTCCCGATCCCGTCCATCAACAGTACTGTTCAACTTGCCGAGCTTTACGCCGAGGTCCTTGATTAACAGCGTCGAATAAAAGAGCCATGGCCACCCAGTCCCTTGCACGCGTTCCGAAGAAGAGTATATCTTCGCCTGGAAAGGGCTGCCGAGTATAAGAGCGAGTACGTGGGTGGCGAGATTTTCGCCATGGCAGGCGGCTCGCCCCGTCATTCCGAACTGGCAGCGAATTGGATCTTTGAAGTAAAGAGCAAACTCCGCGGGAGCAACTGCCGGTTGTTCACGTCCGGCCTGAGGGTCCGCACCCCAGCAACGGGTAGCTATGTTTATCCCGATGTCGCGGTGGTTTGCGGCGAGCTTCGCGTTTACGAGACTGCCAACGACGTACTAACCAACCCGGCAGTTGTGGTGGAGGTCCTCTCACTCTCAACCGCCCATTACGACCGCGGGAAGAAATTTGAGCTATACCGAGCATTTCCATCGCCAGCCGGATGCAAGTTGGATCTTCCGTGAGTATCGAGGTCTGGACAGCGCGGTTCCGATCCCGTCCATCAACTGCACAGTTCCACTGGCCGACCTTTACGCTGGGGTTCTTAATTAACAGCGTCTGATAAAAGAGCCATGGCCACTCAGCCCCTAGCGCGCGTTTCCGAGGAAGAGTATCTCCGTCTGGAACGTGCCGCCGAGTACAAGAGCGAGTACCTGGGTGGCGAGATATTTGCGATGGCGGGCGGCTCGCCCCGTCATGCGCGGCTCGCAAGTAAGTGGGGCGGTCAATTCGAAATTAAGCTCGGGAGTGGTCCTTGTAAGGCGTATTCATCCGACCTCAAAATCCGCACTCCAAGCACCGGTAGCTATGTTTATCCGACATCTCGGTAGTGTGCGGGGAGCCGCAAATTCACGGTTCGGCCCAGGATCCTGGGCAGCCCCACCGTCGTGGTCGAGATTCTCTCGCCTTCGACGGCCGATTACGATCGCGGCAAAAAGTTCGAATTATATCGGGAAATCCCCTCGCTGCGGGATTATGTCTTGACTCAGGGTGCTTAACCGGATTGGGGGAAGGTGCCGTGGGATTCCCGGAGAGGCGCGTCGATTAGCCTAACAAGGCAAACGGCGGTCAAAACCATTTATGATTGGGCATGGATCAAACAATATCCAGCTTGT
>JBPCOQ010000016.1:0-17813 GCA_051000095.1 Bryobacteraceae bacterium
AGGCTCAAAGCTTCTGCTGCTTGCATGCTGACGATCAACTCCCAGCATGCCGAACCGCCCCTCCAGGCTCATCTTGTATGAGAAACTCGCTCCCGCTCCAGGCTCATCTTGTATGAGACAAGACTACAGATTGACATGGATGAACGTTGTTAAGGACAATGAACAGTTCCCTACACAATCTAGAAACTGAAGTGATTCCACCCGTGCCCAATCCTGGAAATTGCAGATTCAGCGTCGAGGAAGAAACCGCTGGAAACGCTAGGTCCCCAGTGTGGTGCCAACGGTTTGTCGGGATTACAAAGACTGTTCTCCAGAGCAAATTCTGGACCGGCGACACCGCCGTAAGCAGTGCAGCCGTCCCGATCTCCGGCGGAGATGTTTCGACTATCGAAATACCGCTACCTATCTTGAAGTTATTGGATATTGCCTCGGACGGATCGGCGCTTCTACTCTTATCTCGCGACGACGCCGGCACGAAGCTTTGGTCTTGGCCGCTCACCGGCGGATCGCCCAAGGTAATTCAGAACGATGGGAATGAGGCTGGCTGGGCACCCGACCGCGGCACCATCGCTTTCGGAGGAGACACACCACAGCTAACCCTGATTGGCGCCAACGGCTCGAGGACTGTCTCATCTGCTTCACAGTTTGGACAAATCCACCTGCCGCGCTGGTCGCCCGATGGAGCGCGGGTCAACTTCACTCTTGTCGATCCGAAAGACGAACTAAGCTCGCTTTGGTATGCAGATTTTCAGGGCAAGCATTTGCATCGGGTTCCACGAACGGCGGCCTCTGGAGATGAACAGGCGAACGGGAGTTGGACCGAAGACGGACGATACTTCGTCTATGAAGCGGGTTCCAAGCAGCGACACGACCTCTGGGCGGTTCCGAGGGCGGATGGATTTCTCGCTTCTTATTTCGGTAAGGCTTCACGCCTGACTAACGGACCGATGAACTGGAGATGGCCAGTGCCGGGGAGAAGCGCCCACCGGGTTTTTGCCCTGGGGGAATCTCTCAGGGGTGAACTGCAGCGTCTCGACCTAGCTACGAACAGTTGGCGTGCTTATCTGGCAGGAATACCCGCTTACGAAATTGACTTTTCGCGAGATCGAAAATGGATTGCCTATACCAAGTTTTCCGAGCACACGATCTGGAAGGCGAGGATCGACGGTTCCGAACGTGTTCAGCTTACGTCAGCGATGTTCGAGGCGCACCAACCCCATTGGTCGCCAGACGGGAGCCGAATCGCCTTTATCGCCAAGAAACCTGGAGAGCATTGGCGAATCCTGACGCTCGACGTCTCGAGCGGTTCTGCTGAGGAACTGATACCCGCGGGCAATGATCAGGGGGTTGCAACTTGGTCCACGGATGGACAGCTTGTTTTTGGCGATTGGCTCTTCACTAACGCTCCGAACGCTATGAATATCCATCTATATAATGGGCGGGGCCGCCGGCTATCGACTGTTCCTGGATCTCAAGGTCTATGGACGCCGCGATGGTCACCCGACGGAGCGTACCTTAGCGCTCTTCGCGCGAATGGAAGCGCTTTGCTGCTCACTCGATGTTGCTTTTCCCAATGGAAGACGCTTTTCGAGGGGCAGAGCCTGGATGATCCAATGTGGTCACCGGATTCCAAGTACGTTTTCTATTGCACAGAGCCGGCTCGCAGCGCTTGCAATTGCTGCAGGTGAGTGTTCCGAAAGGCCATGTCACGCGAATTGCCGACGTCGAGGACTTCCCGCGCACGAGCGAACAGTGGTTCGGGTTGGCTCCGGACGGGTCGGCGCTCGGACTGCGAGGCATTCGCGTGCAGGAGATCTACTCGATTGAGTGTACGCTCCCGTGATGCCGTACCAAGGGGTGGTTGGGTCGGAATTTCCGCCGGGATGAATAGCACGGACCAAGGTCTGAGCGTCACCAACCGTCAGCACCGTTCCCGCCGCGGGTGTATCGTTGAACCTGCCCGGAACCTTGGCGCTGGCGTTCAACTGTGCGGAGCTAAGGGCAGTTCCGGCCACAATGTCTGTGGGATTCGCCCAAATGATCGTTGCACCGGCCTTAGCGATCGTGAGCTACCTGCCAACCTTCATCCCACGCCGGGGCAGTCTTCCATTCACACCCACGGCGCGGCCCTTGGCCACCAGATGTCTTTACCGGCGGATGAGAGGCCGCTCGCTTGTATTGACATTCTATACGTAGTTGTATAGAATCTCTATGTGTCCGCGTCTCAGACCAACCTCCTGCAAGGCACGCTCGATCTCCTGATTCTCAAGATCCTGGCCCTCCAGAAAATGCACGGGCTCGGTATTGCGCGGCGTCTCGAGCAAATCACCAACGGCGCGTTTCAGGTGAAGCCCGGCTCACTGTTTCCAGCGCTGCACCGCCTGGAGGAAGCGGGCTGGCTCGCGTCCTCCTGGGGCGAATCCGAAAACAACCGGAAGGCAAAGTATTACAAGCTCACCAGCTCCGGGCGCCGGCAACTCGGCAAGGAAACCGAAGAGTGGCAGCGCATCTCGCTTGCCATCGCTAGCGCGCTGGAAGCCACCTAAGAGATCCGCCATGCCACTGGTCAACCTCGTTTCCAGCTTTTGGCGTAACCGGTTCCGGCGCGAACGGGTGGATCAGGATCTCGAGCAGGAGGTCCATGCCTATCTCGATCTGCTGATCGAAGAGAAAATACATGCCGGAATGTCTCGCGCAGAGGCTACTCACGCCGCTCGAATCGAGTTAGGCGGCATCCAACAGGTGAAGGAAGAAGTTCGTGACATCCGGACCGGCGCACTCCTGAGCGGCCTGCTCCAGGATGTTCATTACGGCACTCGAACCCTGTTCCGTAATCCCGGCTTCGCGATCGTCTCCATCCTCGCCTTGGCGCTGGGCATAGGTGCCAACACCGCCATTTTCAGCATCGTGTATGGCGTACTATTGCGCCCGTTGCCGTTTCCCCATGAGGATCGCCTCGCAACACTGTTCATGCACTTCTCGCCGCAAAACGCGGAGCACGGAACCCTGTCCATCGCCGACTATCTTGACTGGAAAACTCAAAACCACGCATTCGAAGATCCGGCGCTCTTCCGCCACGCGGGCTATCGATTCGACATCACCGGAACCGGCGATCCGGAGCAGGTTGCGGGAACTTTTGTGACCGCGAAGTTTTTTTCCGTCCTGCAGGTCAAGCCGCTTATCGGGCGCGTTTTTGAAGCAGGAGAAGATCGTCCCACAGCGGCTCGCGTTGCGATCATAGGCGAGTCTCTCTGGCATCGCCATTTCGGCAGCAATCCCGCGGTCATTGGTCGGAGCATCCGCCTAAATGGAGCCGGACATACCGTTGTCGGTATCATGCCCGCAGCGTTTAATTTCCCACCCACAAGCGAGGTTTGGACCAACCTCCGGCTGGTCCCGCCCACGTGGCGTGGACCGTTCCCGTTCATCGGCCTAGGTCGTCTCAAAGCTGGCGTGACCATGCAGCAAGCGCAGCGCGAAACGAACGCGATCGGCCGCGATATCGAGCGCCACTGGTCCTATTACCAGCACCTCTCGCTGCCCATGGTTACGGTTCATGATTTCCTGGTTGGTGAAGTGAAACCTGCGCTGCTCGCCATGTCCGGCGCGGTGCTATTCCTTCTGCTGATTGCTGTGGTGAATGTCGCCAATCTGCTGCTCGCGCGTGCGACGGTACGTGAAAGGGAGATGGCGCTCCGCGCCAGTCTGGGCGCGGGTAGCGCCCGGCTGATGCGCCAGGTTCTAACTGAAAGCACTCTTCTCGCTCTGACTGGCGGCTTGGCCGGGCTCGCTCTCGCGTGGATCGCGATCCACGTGTTACAGGCCACAAATCCCGGAAACCTCCCTCGAATTCAGGATGTGCGGCTGGACGCGCGCGTGCTTGGCTTTACCTTCGTGGTCTCGCTGATCACCGGTGGACTGTTCGGGGCTTGGCCTGCGATGCGGGCTTCGCGCGGCGACGTGAACTCGGTGCTCAAAGAAGGCGGACGCACTGGCACCAGCAGCGCTTCACACCGGCGGACCCATGGAGCCCTGGTGGTGTGCGAAATCGCTCTCTCGTTCATGCTTCTGGCCGGAGCGGGCCTGCTTCTCCGTAGCTTTTTGTCTTTACAGCACGTGAATGCAGGTTTCCACGCGGAGCCCCAACAGCTTCTTAGCATGACCATCTCGCCACCACGCAACCGCTACAACAAGGCCGAGACGGTAATCGCCTTTTACCAGCGGCTCGTCGAACGCATTCGCGCGCTACCTGGGGTTGAGTCCGCCGCGGTATCCGACAGCCTTCCGCCCAACCGCCAGGCCGACTACGACACATTTCAGATCGAAGGCCAGTCGCTCCCCGCGGGACAATCGAATCCGGCCATCACGGATTCCAATATCGGTCCAGAGTACTTCTCAGCTCTAGGGGTTCCTCTGATCAGAGGCCGTTTCTTCACGGAGCGTGATACGGCCAATTCGCCGCAGGTCGCTATCGTAAGCGAAACCTTCGCGCGCAATTTCCTGGGCGGCCGAGATCCGGTTGGCGGACATATGAAAGCCAGCGGAACTCCCGACAATCCCCTGCTGGAGATCGTCGGCGTGGCGGGAGATGTCAAATATACGGGCCTCGAGAAGGATTCGGCAGCCGCCTATTATCTGCCTTATACGCAGAACTACGCGCAAAGGATGTATCTAATCGTGCGCTCCCCGATCGCGCCGAATCTGGCGCCAGAGGTGCGTAGAGCGATCCGGATCATCGATCGGGAAGTTGCGGTCACGGAGATCGGCACGCTACAACAAGCCATGTTCCAGTCTGTTTCGGAGCCACGTTTTCGCACTGTGTTGATCGCGGCGTTCGCGGGTCTGGCGTTGCTGCTTTCCGCAATTGGGATCTACGGAGTGATCGCCTATTCGGTCGTCCAACGAACCAATGAGATCGGTCTTCGGATGGCGCTGGGAGCCCAGAGGACCAGCGTTCTCAAACAGATCGTCGGCAGCGGCGCGATTTTGGCGCTCGCGGGCGTAGCGATCGGCTGCTTTGGCGCCTTGGCGCTCACGCGCCTGCTTTCGAGCCTACTGTTCGCAACCCGTTCCACCGATCCCCTAACTTTCGTGTCCGCCGCAATCATCCTAACAGGGGTTGCGTTCCTGGCGAGCTTGCTACCGGCGCTGCGGGCTACCAGGATTGACCCGATCGTGGCCCTGCGGTACGAATAGGAGCTAAAGTCTTGCCGGGCGGAGTCGATAGAAGTAGTAGTGGAGCGACGCCAAGACCCCAGATTTCCAGCCGAGCTGTCGGGAATGCTGACCAGGCTGAGCGGGCCGGAACCCCGTCTACCGGTTCTGATCGAAGATATCTCCGAAGGTGGCATCCGGTTCGAGACCCCCGAAGCTCTCGAGAGCGGGTCGTTCATACTGGTGGAAATTGACGATTCGACGCTGATCGGCGAGGTCAAGTATTGCCGTCCGGGCGAGCGCGGTTATTGCGCTGGCGTGCTCGTCGAACGCGTGCTGATGGGCGAATCCCCGCTGTCACGATTGATTGAAAGCATGCTGACAACGGCTTACTGAACGGCCACGGTCACGCCAGCTTGGCTCTGCGCGCTTCCAATGGTCAGCACGACCGGCTGTGCACCGGTTGCCGTTTGGGCCGGTACTCGCACGTTGACCTGCAGCACACCGGCGGGTAGCCCCGGAGCGGCACCGGCGTACAGCACCGTCGCATCGCGGCCGCCGATCTGGACCGACACCGGCAGCAGGGGCTTCGGTAATGGAGCACGGGCCAGCATTCCGTCTGTTCCGGCTGGAATCGTCTGACCCTCGCCGGTCGCAAACAACACCACCACCGAATTCTTCGCCGCCGGATTCGCCGCGGAATTCACTCTAGCGTTCTGGTTCAAAATCGCGCCTTGGCCTGCGCCGGATGAATCGAGGGTGAATAGACCCGGTGCGGAAGCCGCCACGTTCAGCGTCACCGCGCTCGACCGGTAGCCCTGATAATCCACCTGCATTTGCGTGCTGGTCTGCTGGTCCACGCTGTATGGCACAATCACGCTGATCTGTGTTCGGCTGGCATAAATCATCGGCGCGGGATTGCCGTCGAAAAGCACGCTGACCCCGGCAAGCGAAGTGGTCAGCGCTTGCTGGTCGGGCGTGAGCTGGAGCCCCGCGCCGGCATCCGGTCCCAGTCCGTCACCGAAAATCGTCACGATCTCGCCCGGCGCTACGGGACCATTCGCTAAGCTACCTCCATTCACGACACCGGCGCTGGTGACCTGGACAGCGGGCCGGCCTCCTTGCGTCAACTGGAAGTCCTGACCGTTAATAAAAATATTGCCCAAGCGCGGTTGTGCCTGGCCGGAGAGGTCGGCCGTGTAGCTCACCCTTCCACTTCCATTCGCGGATGCATATGTAAAGTGAATCCAGCCAACATCGCTGACCGGCTGCCAGCGGCACGAAGCCGAAGCGGTCACGTTGAAGCTGCCTGAACCTCCCTGCCCCGCGACACTCGCTGACGTAGGGCTCAGGCTCAGCGTGCAGCTCGTGCCGGATTGCGACACCGTAAAGGTCTGAGCGCCGACGCTGATCGTCCCGATGCGCGGGTCCGCCGACGAATTCGCTGAAACGGAGTAACCGATATCGGCACTCCCGGTTCCGCTCGCGCCGGAAACGATCTTGATCCATCCATCGTTGGCGATCGCGGTATAGCTGCAAGCGGTGCCGACGTTAAAGCGATAGGTCCCCGCCATCGCGGATAGGTCCACGTGGCCGGGCGTCAACACCTGGCCGCTGCAATCGGCGGCGTCCTGCGCGACCGCGATCACCTGGTTTGAGATCGTAATTGTACTGGCGCGCTTGGCCGCCGTTGTGTTTGGCGCGACCGTGTACATCACGGCTCCCTGCCCAAGGCCGGCGCCCGATTGCAGAGTGATCCAGCTTGCGCCGCTCACGGGTGTCCAGCTACAACCATCCGGGGCAGTCACGCTGAGAGCCCCTTGCACCCCGGATGCGGGAGCCACAACCGAACTCTGCGCCACGGTCACGTTGCAAGTGACGCCGGTCTCCGTGATCTGGAAAGACTGATTCCCGACTGTGATAAAAGATGAGCGGGTTGAGCCGGTTGGATTTGGCGCGACAAAAAAGACAACAGTACCGTTACCCGTCACCGCGGCGGTGGACCCAAGCTGAATCCAGTCCACTGGTGTGGTTGGCGTCCAGGTACACGTGCTGACAACCGTGAAGCTGTTGGATCCGCCGGAGGAAGGGAACGACGCGCTGCCCGCCGAAAGAGCGTACGAGCAAGGCGGTCCTCCGGGCTGGTAGATGGTGAACGCAGTGTTACCCACCGCGATCGCTGCGGCGCGGGCGCTCTGCGTGGTGTTGGCCGCGACTTTGAAACCGACGGTTCCATTGCCGGTTCCGGACGCACCGCTGGTCACAGTAACGATCGTCGCGTCGCTGGCCGTTGCGGTCCACGGGCAGCCGGTCGAACTCGGCGCCACGGTGAACGTGCTGGTTGCTCCCGCCGGGTCTGCCTGGTAGCTGAACGGCGTCAAGGTGTAGGTGCAGGAGGCCGCCTGCGTCACAGTAAAATTTTGCAAACCGACGGAGATCGTTCCGGTGCGCGAGGCGCCGGTGGTATTGGCGGCGACGCTATATTGCACCGTCCCATTGCCGGTGCCGGAGTCCGTCGTCGTGAGCCAAGAGGCCGTAGTGGTGGCCGCCCAACTGCACGCAGTGGTCACCATGAAAGATCCACTCCCCCCCGAAGCCGCTACCGTTGCGCTGGAGGGAGAGAGGCTATAGGTGCATGGCGCAGCGGCTTGTGTGACGGTGAAGGTGATTCCGGCGATGGTCAGCGAACCGGTGCGTGGCGCGACGGTGTTGTTCTGGGTGATCGTGTACCCGACGCTACCGTTGCCGGTCCCGGACGGGCCAAACGAGATGGTTAAAAAGCTAGAATTGCTTTTGGCCGTCCATGGGCAGTTCGATGCACTGGCGGAAATGTTGACGACTGAATCGCTATTAGCGGATGTGAAGCTTGCGCTGGCGGGAGTGAGTTGAAAAGTGCACTGCGCGAAGCTAGGGATCGCCGCGCAGAGACAGAGCAGGGCAATCTTCAAAAGACCAGCCTCAACTGGAATTGGAACTCCCGGCCGGGCTCGACGTTGGAGATTCCGCCCAAGCCTTGGCCGAGCGCGGGAGAAACGGTCGGGTCGGGAAGGCCACTGGCCAGATTGCCGTAGACGCCCTGACGGCCCACGATATTTGAATGATTCAGCAGGTTGTAGATTTCCGCCCGCGCGTTGAGGGTGACGCGGTCACTGAGACGAAATTGACGCTGCAGGAAAGCGCCGACGTCGTAGAGCGGCGTGCCTTTGCCGGTATTGCGTCCAATGACGGAGCCGTTAATCACCGGCCGATCGGAGTTGGTGCTGTCGCCGTTGTTGTCCACGCCTGTCGTGATGTTGTAGGGCCGCCCGGAAGCCAGAGTGGTGAATGTGCCGATCACGAAGCTGTGCGGAAGCTGCCACCAGCCGCTGAGCGCGGCACGATGGCGCTGATCGAGAAGACTGCTGGCGCGCTCGGCCCGCCCGATGAAGTTCGCGTCGTTCGGGTCGCTGTTCGAATCCGTCTCCGCGGTGTTGATGGTGTGCGACCAGGTGTAGCTCGCCAGTATCGAGAAGTACCGGCTGAACCGCTTGTTGAGATTCACCTGGAGCGCGTTGTACAAACTGCTGCTGTCATTGATCACTGCCTGAATGCGTCGATATCCGCCGCTCACGGGAACAATCGCTCGTGTAGCATCCGCCGCCGCGCTGCTCCGTATCTGTCCGGGCAAGGTTCGCACCAAGGGCGCGGGCGGATTCAGATCGAGCGTACGATCGATCCGGATGGTGTGCTGGTACACGTAATCCGCGCTTAGAAACCACTTCGATACAAGTTCACGCTCGAAACCAAAAGTTGCTTGCTGCGTGTACGGGTTGAGAAGCTTGCCGGGATAGAAACGGAGCTTCGAGACATCGAAGAACTGGCTGTAATAGCTCCGCTCACCGGGCCGGATGATCAGGTCACGCGCCGGAATCAGCGCGCCCACGGGAAGAGCGACCAGCGGCGTTAGAGATATTGGGAACCCGAGCTGGCCGGGCGTTGCCGTGAAAGTGAATACGCCCTCCGGGCCGTTTTGCGAAAACATCGCACCGAGGTTGGCGCGCAGCTCGGAGTAGTAGATGCCGTAGCCGCCGCGGATCACCGTCTTCGAATCGTTGAAAGGGTTCCAAGCGAAACCGAAACGCGGCGAGAAGTTGTTGCGGTCATCGCTGAAAGTCTGCCGCTCATAGCGCAGGCCAAGGTTGATCGTCAGGTTGCGTGAAACGCGAAAATTGTCCTGAACAAAAAGCGCCCACAGCCATTCGCTCACGTTATAGTTGGCGTTGCCGAAGCTTTGGGTGTAGCGCGCGACATCGTTGATGGTCAAAGCAGAACTGGGCGTGGAAGCGGGAATACCGGTTTTGAAGGTAAATTGACCGAGCAAAAATCCCGACCCGAACTCGGTGCCCAGGCCGCCGGATGACGAGTGAATCGCATCCGCTCCGAAACGCACAAAGTGCCGGCCCTTGTTCACTGAAAAGGTATCCAGGATCTGGTATTGATGATTGATCAGATTCGCAACGCGCGACTCGCCCTCGGTGGACACTCCGGGGCGCGCGAACTGCGTGGATGGCGTGACGGGTTGAAACAGCGTGATGGGCGAGCCAAGCTGAAATTGAAGCCGCAGTTCGTTGATCGCCGCAGCGCTCACCACCGTGGTGTCCGAGAGCTGCGCGGTGTAGGTTCTGCGCCGGAAGATTCTGGCAGCGCTTTCCAGGGAGTTGCCTCCTACGGCATCGGACGGATTGGTGTCGTGAAAGCGATCGAAGTTGATCTTCGCATTCAGCGTGTTGTGGCTGTCGAGTTGATGATCCAGACGCGCCAGAAAAAGCGCCTGTTGAAACTCGCCCATATAGATGCCGGGCGAGAGCGCCGAGGTGATTGCTGAATCGCGGTGCTGGTCGTTGTATTCCGAGGCAATCAGAAAATGCGTGCGATCTTGAACGATCGGACCGGAGAACACGCCGCTTACCTGCTGCAAGCGATCTTCCGTGCGGCGAGGTGAATTGGGGTTGCTGGCTTCGAGCGTGCCGGGCCGGAAGTCGTAGATCAGGTCGCCGTGATACGCGTTGGTGCCGGACTTGGTGACTATATTGATGACACTGCCGGCGCTGCGGCCGAACTCCGCGGAGAAACTGTTCGGCGCCACGGCAAACTCCTGCAGCGCCGCAAACGGGATGTTGGTGAAGACCGACTGGCGGCCCCAATCGTCATCGCCGCTCGACCCGTCGATGACGAACGGAGTCTGGCGCCGGCCCGCTCCATTGACGACAAAAAGGGTGTTATTGAGGAACAGGTCGCCGGTGCCGCGGGCCGGTCGAACGGCCGAATCGAGCAGCGGGAGAGAAGTGATTTTACGCCCGAGGACTGGCGTGTTCTCGATCTTGGACAGATCGAGCCGCTGTTCGAGTTGCGGCGAATCGGAGCGAATGCCTTCGGCGGTTCCGAAGACCTGCACTTCGCCGTGACTGCCTGCTGGTCGTAACACTACATTGACGGAAGCGACTTCATTCGCCCGTAGCTGAAGCGAATCCGGTTCTTCCGTGGCGAATCCCTGCTTGGTGAAAGTGATGTGATAGCGGCCAGTGAGCGGAAGACCGGAAAAAGCGAAATGCCCGCCCGCGTCTGTCGATTGCCTTCGGCGCAATCCCGTATCGTCGTTGGCGATGGCAACCTCCGCGCCCGCCACTGCGCCGCTGGTTTGATCGAGAACCTGTCCCTGAATGGACCCGCAGTCCGGGGTCTGGGCTCGCAGCGCCATAAACGCCAGCAGAAATGGAATGGCCCTTTTCAGCATGGTTTGTCGATCAGTCTATCATCCACGAGCCGCGGCCAGCGGCCGGCGCACCCACAGGAACAGCGCGGCTGCCGCGAGTTGAAATGCCATGCCGAAGGCGACCAGAGTTGCGATGGAATGATCGTACAGGAAACCCATAGCGGCGCTTCCAAGAAACCACATGACACCGAAGACGGCGTTGAACGTGCCGAACGCGCTGCCGCGCTTCTCCATCGAGACAACTTGCGCAATGCCAGAACGCAGGCAGGCATCCTGCGCTCCGATGCCGGCGCCCCAGCAGATGACACAAGCGACCACGGCAACGGTGCCTCCTAAAAAGCCCAGCGGCAGCGTCATCGCAGACACAAGAATGCCCCAGGTGAGCGCGACGATTCCGTAACGGTCGAACAGCTTTCCAAACAGCAGCGCCGTGACACCGTTCAGCGCCATCGCAAGAGCGTAGAGCAGCGGGATGGCGGCCGGCTTGGCCAGCCCGGTCTTTTGAAAATGATAAGCGAGCAACGGAAAATCGACGAATCCGCAAGCCAGCAGGCCGGCGGCCGCGACATAAGGCCAGAAGATCCCGGGGATTTCGGTGCGCACCTGTTGCAGCGCTGCTTCGCCTCGGCCGGGATTGATCCAACGGGCCAACACCAGAGCGACCAGGCACGCTGCGCCAGGGTAAGCGAGGCGCAAAAACGCCGGACCGAAGTGATTCGATTGCGCTACGGCGGCGGCCATCAGCAGTGGTCCCAGCACGGCCCCGGTCTGATCGAAGGCGGCGTGCAGCCCGAACCCCCAGCCGTGTCCAACCACATCGGTGGCTTCCGACAGAAGGACATCGCGGGCTGGTCCGCGTAGGCTTTTTCCGGTACGCTCCGCGATGACAAGCAGCGCGGCGACCTTCCAATTTCCCGCTAACGCGAGCGCAGGCACCACGATCACATTCATCGAGTATCCGACGATGGTGATGGTCCAATAGGCGCGAGTACGGTCGGCAAAGCGGCCGGAGAAAAGACGCAAGCTGGCCGCGCACATTTCGCCGAACCCAGCGATCAGGCCAACTTGAGTGGCGCTGGCGCCCAGTTCCTTGAGGAAAGGGCCGAGGATGCTGCGCGAACCCTCATACGTCATGTCAGCAAAAAGACTGACGATGCCGAGGCAGACGATAAAGCGGATTGCGCTCTTTCGATCCGATCCGGATGATCGCCGCTGGCCGGCGACAGTGCTCACGCCGCTCAGGTGAACTGCCAGCCCTTGCGGAATTTCGGCTTGATAAATTGATTGGCTTCCGGAACGTTGGTGATCCGCGACTTGGCGCTATCCCATTCCAGCTTGCCTTCAAAGCGAAGCGCCAACGTGCCCAGCAGCATCCATTCGACGAAGGGAGCGGCGACGGAGAAGTTGGAGCAGGCCGGATCGCCGCCTTTGCAGGCGCGGAGCCAATCGCGATAATGTCCCGGCGAGCGAGTCAGCAACTCGGGCGGATACTTGTAATCCCGCATCTTCTCGACCGGCAGAAGCCTGGTATTCTCGCCGTAAGTTCCGGTAGTGATGTAACCCTTGTCGCCGACAAACAGGCTGCCGTTGCTGCCGCGAGAGACCCGCCGGTTCACCTCGGCATCCAGCTTCGCATTGGCATCCTGCGGCACTGGCACGGTTGGCTGAGCTGTTTGTTCCGGTTGTTCGGCCTGAATACCGCGCTGCCACTCGGTCTGCCAGTCCGGTTCGGGGGTGGGCCCGCTCTGATTCACCGCTGTAGTCCCAGGAGCGGGGCGCTTCTTTGGTAGATCGCCGAGGACCTGATCTTTGTCGATTCCATCCGGCCGGTACGGCGCCTCGATGCAACCGTCGTACCAGAAAATCTTCACGGCCGGCATGGAGCCGCGCGCGGGGAAATCGAAACGGATCACCGATTTGGTTGGAAACGTAAAAGAACTTTTGCCCTCCTGCCTGACGCATTCGACGCTGCTGGGGGAGCCGAGCAGCAATGCCATATTTGGCGCGCCCAGGATGTGGCAGGCCATGTCACCGAGGGCGCCGCAACCGAAATCGTAATAGCCGCGCCAATTGAACGGCGCATAACCCGGGCTGTAGGGGCGATCGTTCGCGATGCCGAGCCAGGTTTCCCAGTCAAGCGTTTCCGGAACGGGAGCAGGTGGCGGAAGCTCCTGCAAGCCTTGCGGCCACACGGGGCGGTTGGTCCAGGCGTGCACTTCGGTAACGTCGCCTATTTCGCCCGCCCAAATCATTTCCGCGCAACGGCGGGTGCCTTCGTTCGAGTAGCCCTGGTTGCCCATCTGTGTGGCTACCTTGTATTTCGCGGCAGCTTCGTTGAGCGCGCGCGCTTCCCAAATGGTCCGCGTGAGCGGTTTCTGACAGTACACATGCTTGCCGCGCTCCATGGCCCACGTGGCGGCGATTCCGTGCATAAAATCCGGAATCGCAATAATCACCGCGTCGATGTTCTTGTCTTCTTTGTCGAGCATCTTGCGGAAGTCGGTGTACTTCGGAAGCTTGTCGTATTTCTGGAACATTTTCTCGGCCCGCTTCGAATCCGGGTCGCACAAAGCAACGATGTTCTCGGACTCGCAGCCGACGATGTCGCTCGCCGCCTTTCCACCGGCGCCGATGGAAGCGATGTTCAGTTTCTCGTTGGGCGATTTATAGCCGAGGGACTTGAGAGAAGTGGTGCTGCCAAAGCCGGCGGTGGGCACCGCTCCGGCTAGCAGGGCACCGTAAAAAAAGTGACGTCGGGAAAGATTATCGGACATGGACAGGAACCTCCTGGGTTCGAGATCAGCCTACCAACATCGATTATATGATTCGGAGCAGCGTTGCCTTTAAGGCTATCATCGAAAATGTCCTCCGATCGCAAGCGTCTCCATGCGCTCGTTTGATGCTCTGCCCGAAGCGGGAGTGCAGGTCGCTATCTCTTTTCTCGCGGTACTTAGCGATGACAAAATCATGGACGCCCGTACAGCGGCGAAGCTGGATAGGGCACGCGGCGAGCCGCTCGAAACCAATCGCCGAAATTGGAACGAGCGCGCGAGCATCCACACGCGTGACACAACCGGCGCATACATGAGTGATCGCTTTCTAGCGGGCGCCGATACGCTCTTTCCGATCGAGTCGGAGGAGATCGGCAGCGTGTCGGGCAAGCGCTTGCTTCATCTCCAGTATCACATCGGGCTCGACACCTTGTCGCTCGCCCGCCGTGGCGCGCAAGTGACCGGTCTCGATTTCTCGCCGATTGCGATAGCTGCCGCTCGGGACTTCTCGCGCCGGACCGGAATCGCTGGACGGTTCGTCGAAGCCGAAGTATGCGACGCGGCGCAAGCAACCGGCGAATCCTACGACGTCATCTACACAACTTGGGGAACAGTCGTCTGGCTACCCGATATTCGCCGGTGGGCTCATGCGATCGCTGCGACGCTCGCTTCCGGAGGAAGACTTTATTTCCTCGACACCCACCCGCATGCGTTGACTCTCGAAGAGGCCGATGGACGCCTTGCCGCCACCTATCCTTGGCGAACGCCCAGGGGCAAGCCCCTCGTGATCGAGGGATCTACCACCTACACGGGCGATCGGACTCCGCTCATTTCACGGATCACCTATCAGTGGCTCCATCCACTCGGAGGTATCGTGTCCTCCCTGATCGAGGCTGGGCTCGTCATCGAGCGCGTCCGCGAGCATGACCGTCTGCCGTACAAGCTATTCCCAATGATGGTTGACGCCGGACAGCGAATGTTCCGGCTGCCGTCCAGCGAGCCTGCCACGCCGCTTTCCGTATCGATCGAAGCTCATAAAACATGAGACTCTCGCCCAGGCTCATCTTGCATTCGGAAGGCCACCGGTCAGCGATCGGATGGCCTTGTGCTACGCTGGCATTTTTATGGATGTGTCCCGCATTTTCCTGGGTTTGGGTGAAGAATCGTTTGCTCAACTGCTTCGATCGATCTCGATCGGAAAGCTGAAAACGTTCCAGCTCTATGAGCGGCTCAAGACCCGGCTGCACCTTCAGAAGCTGAACTCGGAAGGGCTGCGCAAGGTGGCGCCGCGGTCGTGGGCGCGTTTGTCCGAGCCGGGTAGCGATGAGTTTGCAACCGAGCTTTCTCAAGCGATTTTGATTTCTCATCTGGACATGATCAAGGCCGTGCTCGACCATCTTGGCATTCCGCATGAAGATGGATTTTTTGCGAAAGACCTGGATGCTTCCAAGTATTTAATGGAAGGATGGCAGCAGAAAACGTATGAGCAATTCAAGCCCCTATATCCCGAGAGCCTGCTGCTGTTTTACATGAACCACCTCGGTTTCGAGCTGGGCCAAGCGAGCGAGGTTTACCTTCCGCAAAAGACCGCCGACGCCGGCGTGAGCCCGGTATGAGCGCGGAGTTATTTGCCGCCATCCGGGCCGGAGATGCCGGCAGAGTGGCTGCGCTCCTGGACGCCGATCCCGCTCTGCTCGATGCCAAGGATGAGAACGGGCTGAGCGCCTTCACCGTTGCCAGGTATTCGCGGCAGGATGCCATTGGCGATACCCTGCTGGACCGGGGCGCTCGCATGGATATTTTTTCGGCGTGTATAGCCGGGGACCAGGCGCCTGTGATCGAGCTGCTGGCGAAAGATCGTGGACTTGTGAATAGCTACAGCGGCGATGGGTGGACTCCCTTGCATCTTGCGGCGTTCTTCAGCCACAAAGAGATTGCGGAGGTGCTGCTCGCCAACGGAGCCGATGCGAATGCGCGGTCCCGCAATGCGATGGGCAACACGCCTTTGCATGCCGCCGTGGCCGCTAGAAAACCCGAAGTAGTTCCGGTGCTGCTGGCGCACGGCGCCGACGTGAATGTGCGTCAGCAGGGTGGGTTTGTTCCGTTGCATGCGGCGGCACAGAACGGGGATGTTGAACTGGCACGGCTCCTGATCGCAAATGGCGCCGACGTGAAAGCGCGGGCAGATAACAATCAGAACGCGCTCGACCTTGCCATGACGAAAGGTCATCAAGCCATGGTCGATTTGTTGGATCGGCACGGAGCGGCTCAGTAGCGGTGCCGGACATCGGAGTCGAACAGCTTCCCATCGAGAGGGTGCAAGCGGACGCCCGCGCGCGCATCCGTGCGGCAGTTTCATTGAACGAGCTGGAGACGGTGCGAGTGGATGTGCTCGGCCGCAAGGGCGCGCTCGCTCAGTTCAGCAAGCAGTTCGGGAAACTATCGCCCGACCAGCGCGCGAGCGCCGGCAAGGCTTTGAACGCAGCCAAAGAAGCGATTGAAACAGCGCTCGAGGCCAAGAGAACCGCGTTCAGCGATGAAGCGCTGCTGCTGCGGTTGGCGGGTGAATGGTTGGACTTGACCCTACCGGCTCCGGGCATTCGCCCCGGCAGCCTGCACCCGATTACCCAGATTCAGACGGAGATCGAGGACTTGTTCACGTCCATGGGTTTCGCAGTGCTGGACGGGCCGGAGGTGGAAACGGAGTACTACAACTTCGACGCGCTCAACATCCCGGCCGACCATCCGGCGCGCGATATGCAGGACACCTTTTGGTTGACCGGCGGCCACCTGCTGCGAACGCATACTTCGCCCGTGCAGGTGCGCGGGATGGAGAAACTGGGGCCGCCACTGCGCATGATCGCTCCCGGCCGCGTCTTCCGCAACGAAGAAGTGGACGCCTCGCACGAGCACACGTTCTATCAAGTGGAAGGCATGATGGTGGACCGCGATGTATCGGTCGCGAATTTGATCTACTTCATGAAGACGATGCTGAGCGGCATTTTCCGGCGCGAAGTTACGGTGCGATTGCGCCCCGGCTTTTTTCCGTTCGTCGAACCGGGATTTGAGCTGGATATCAGATGCCTGATCTGCGACGGGCAGGGGTGCCCGGTGTGCAAGCAGAGCGGCTGGGTGGAACTGTGCCCCTGCGGGATGGTTCACCCCAATGTGTTGCGGATGAGTGGAATCGATCCGGACGAATGGAGCGGCTTCGCGTTCGGCCTGGGGCTGACGCGTCTCGCAATGATGCGTTACCAGATTGACGACATCCGGCTTCTGAACAGCGGCGATCTGAGATTCCTCAGCCAGTTCTGACCGCGAATCGCCGATGCTAGAATCGGCGTGGAAGCTAATCTTGGCCGGTGCTGGGCCTGGTCTTCAAAACCAGCGTGCGGCAATTGCGTCGCGGGTGGGTTCGACTCCCACTAGCTTCCGCCAGAAGCGGTATAAGATTCAATTAGTTATCGCTCTTCCCGAAAGTAAGTGCTATTGCTCACACGCTGCGTAGCGGGTATCGGGCAATTGAAAAAATGACTGGATCTGCTGCGGTAACCGTTGTAGCGCGTGCAGGCTGGAGATGAGCAGCATCCGTAGATCATCTTTGGTTCGAGGCGATCGGCGGCCCACCCTGCGGTATTTGACCTCGTTCCAAACCTGCTCATCGGGGTTGAGTTCCGGCGAATAACCAGGCAGATAGAACAAGCGGAGCTGGCCTTCGGTCGAGGCGGCAAATTCTTTGACAGCTTTGGAACGATGCACCGGGCGCCCGTCTAATATCAAAAAAATCGGCCGGGTGACACCCTTCAATAGACGTTTCAGAAACTCGATGTACAAATCGTTGTTGACCCGTTGTTCGGTCAACATGAAACGCATCTCGCCCAAGTTGTTGATGACCGAGAGCAGATTGAACTTGTACCGCTGCCCCGTCTTCAGGACCACCGGCGTTGTGCCTTTCGCCCCCCAAGTGGTGCCAGAGTGATAGTCGCTGCGTACCCCACTCTCGTCTCCTAACCAGATCTCGGCGCCAGCTTCCCGGGCCAGCGCACGAATGGCCGGAAACTCCGCCTTCTTCCAGCGCGCTACCCGAATCGGGTCCTGCTCGTAGGCCCGCTCCAAGGGACGCTGGCAGCTCAATC
>JBPCOQ010000017.1:0-29245 GCA_051000095.1 Bryobacteraceae bacterium
GCGAGCCTTGCGCAAACGGCCCTCAAGAACGGAACTGCTTCCGTGACTTGCGCCCTGCGGTCTTTGTTCCTGACCTCGAGCGGCGATGCGGCGCAGCTACCGCTCCAATAGGCGCTAATCAATTACGATCCATGATACCGCTGCACAGCATTAGGATGCGCCTTTGCCCTTCAACACGACTGCGAAAGTCTTCGCGATAATCCGGAAATCGAGAGCCAGAGACCACTGGTCGATATAGCGTAGGTCCAGTTCCATCCAACGGTCAAAGGTAGTGTTGTTCCGGCCGCTGATCTGCCATAAACAGGTCAGTCCAGGCTTAACGCTGAAGCGGCGCATCAACCAAGCCTCTGAAAAGCGCGACACATCTCTGGCCGGCAGCGGCCTCGGTCCTACCAGCGACATGGAGCCGCACAGTACGTTCCACAACTGAGGCAGTTCGTCGAGCGAGCTGCGCCGGAGAAATCTACCTATTGGCGTGATTCGAGGATCGTTACGAATCTTGAATACCGGGCCGGTCATCTCATTCTGAGTCTCCAGCTTAGCCTGCAATTGCTCCGCATTCTGGGCCATGGTCCGGTATTTGTACATCTTGAATGTACGCTTGTTATGGCCAAACCGCCTTTGCGAAAAGATCGCCGGGCCAGGACTCGAGCACCGGATCAGAATGGCAATCGCCAGCATTAGCGGAGCGAATAGTATTAGGCCGATGATCGACCCAGCGATATCAAACGCCCTTTTGATCACTTTTGTGTAATCGTCGCGAACAACACGTAAGGTGATGAACGGCCGCATGCGATCGCGTTCCAGATAAGGCTTCGCGATTGAATAGGAAAACGAATCGGATGGGAGTTTGAACTCAACACCCACCTCTTCGCAGATCTGAATTGCGTCCTGAATCCGCTGGTAACAGGACTTGATCGGCAAAGCGATCAGCACCTCATCCACCACGTCGTTCTTTAGAATTTCGCGTAAGTCGTCGAGAGATCCTATCATCCGGCTGCGCATGGGACCGGGTAAAGAGACGGCTTCCGCAGTATCGACGAAACCAAGAATCTCGTATCTCGCCGCGGAAGTCCTTAAGAGCCATTCGTACAACTTGATGGCGCGGGAGCCGGAGCCCACGATCACGCACCGGCGTATCTGGTTATTTCTCGACGCGAGAATATTGCCGGTGGTCCGGGCCATAACCCGGCTCATGGAGACAAGTAATATAGATGATATCCAGAAGCGGGCAGCCTCCTTATAGCCAAATGCCCCACTTACACTTGTAAAAGAAAATAATAGAACGGCTATCGATCCGAGCGAGCATGCGTGAAATACTGTTAGTAATTCAGATTTCAGATGACGAAGCTTATGAGAGTTATAGAAGTCAAAGGCAGCGAACACCAGCCACCAGATTGTCGCAAAGACACCAAGCAGGGCGAGGTTCTTAACGGTAATTCGAATGGATAAAAAACTGGCTACACCGCCCGGCATGCGGTGAGCATTGCCCGCCATTAGAACCGCCGCAAGCAGCAGAGGGCCACACAGCAGATCAATCCCTTGCAAAATTTTGCACAAGGCCGGACTTAAGGGCTGATTTAAATGCCACCATTTGTCCGGCGTGGCACAGGCATTCTTGCCTGTGTTGCACTGATTGAACGCTTGATAGGCTTGATCTTGCATTTGTAACTGAGCCGTAATATTCTCTCTGGATTGGAAACTATCATGCGCCGTTGAGACAGTCAACCTCCGGAGGCCTAGTATGGATAGTACAAGCAGTCCGCGATCCGGTTGGTGGGCCATGTCGCTTTGATTGCCACCTGTCTAGTGTTGCAAAAGTTGGGCGTTTTTCAGCAACGAATAGCCGGGGCTTAGTACTAGAGCGCCATTAGAAGTTACAGTACTCAACGTGGGAAATGCTTCAGCTTGTCCGGATCAGTAAACTAAGAGACATGTTGAAACCATTACTCTCACTTCTCTGCCTCCCAGGTTTCGCCTGCGCCGAAGTCCATACGCTCACCCTCAAGGACGCGGTCCAAATGGCCCTAAAGCAGAACACCGATGTCGTGCTAGCCCGGCTTGATGAACAGAGGGCCCGGCAAGCGGTTCGGATCGCAAAGGACCCGTTCGTTCCCAAAGTCTATGGGGGCAGCGGACTTGCTTTCACCAGCGGATTTCCGAACAGTATTGAAGGCTCGGCGCCGTCCATTTTTCAGGCGCGGACCAGTATGTCGCTGTTCAATCGGCCAAAGAGCTATGAATTGGCCGAGGCGCGCGGGAACGCAAGAGGCGCCGGAATCGACACGGCTGCGAAGCTGGAGGACGTCGCCTACCGGACTGCGAATCTGTTCCTCGATGCCGCCCAAACCGGGCGGAACTCCAGTTATTTGCAGGAGGAGGTGAATAGCCTGGGGCAAGTGGGCGAATCCGTCCGTCTGCGCGTAACCGAAGGCCGGGAGATCCCGCTTGCTGGAAAACGAGCCGATTTCAACCTTGCCTCCGCCCGCCAACGGCTCCAATCCCTGGCCGCGGACCAGCAATATGCGGAAGAATCTCTAGCTTTGGTCCTCGGCTATCCTGACGGAAACCGCGTGCGGCCTAACGAAGACGATCACCTCGTGATGGAGACCCCCGCGACGGAAGAGGAGTGCATTGCCATTGCTCTGCAGAATAACAAAGAGATCCGGCGTATTCAGTCCCAACTGCAGGCCAAAGCCCTGGAAGTGCGCGCGCAGCGAGCCAACAGGATGCCGGAGGTTGATCTGGTCGCGCAGTATGCGCTTTTTGCCAAGAGAAATTACCAGGATTTTTTCCAGAAATTCCAGCGGAACAACGGCCAGCTTGGGGTATCCATCAAGGTCCCGTTTCTGATCGGCACGGCGCCGTCCGCGCTGGCGGCACAGGCAGAGGTAGATGCCGCTAAGCTTAGAACCCAGGCCAACGAGATTCGAAACCGGACGGCGCTCGATACCAGGCGGAGTTTTCGGGATATTCACCTGGCCGAAGCCAGCCGGGATGTCGCCAAAATGGATCTCGAGGTCGCGCGAGAGCAGGTGTCTGTATCGTTGGCCCAACTCGATGAGGGCCGGGCAACCCGCCAAGCGGTCGAAGAGGCGAGGCTAACAGAACAGGAAAAGTGGATCGCGTTCTACAACTCCGAGCACCTGCTTGAAAAGGCCAAACTCAACCTGCTCAAGAACGCGGGAACGCTGCAAGCCGCGCTGCGGTGAAATCCTTCAGAGCTGTCACCGTGAGTACCAAGTCCGGGCTGGCAGTCCAAGAACGCCCACCGGAACGGAAGGATTGGCCGTCGGAGTATCTTTGGCCCACCAACATGCGAGGCCGCGCGCGTTAAACTGAAACTACCGAGTGATTTCGCGATTCACAGCCTCGGACACACGATGCTGACGAGGCTCAGAGGAGTTGGACTAGACGCGTCAATTCACCAGTATGCGGATCGACGGTCACAGCACTATTTCTCAATGCGTTCGGGGCCCTTAGCTCAGCGGTTAGAGCAGCGGACTCATAATCCGTTGGTCGTAGGTTCAAATCCTACAGGGCCCACCAAAACTCTCTTTTTAATTCAATACTTAGAGGAACGGGGCTTCCCGATCGGGCATCAGAGTTGGCGAACATAACGAGCCTTCCTGGCGCCTGGTTCCTCCAGATCAAGAGCCAAGCGGCCATCTCAACATAGACTGGAGGTGTCTGCCCCTGATTGTTCTTTGACGTCCCGGGATTCAGGATGATTCGGTTGAATTTAAGGTCTACCTGATTCCAGCGCATCGATTCGAAGTTCCCCGAGCCTCGTGCCCACGTGCTAGGCGATCACAAACAGCGGCTTTGCGCAGGGTCGGGATGTTCGTCACGGAACCGATAGCGTGAATCGTCAGCAGCCAGGCAGTCGCTCGCACGACGTGCCTATTTCGGGTGCGGCCTGATCTCTTGTAGAACGTAGGTGTCACCTTCGATCGTGAAATAAAAACGCCAGTCACCGGTGACGCGTGCCTGCCACTTATCTTCAGCCTCGTTGTATTTTTGGCGCGTAAGGATAGATGCCGCAGGTTTTGAAGCAAGAGCACCGCCTGCTTATCGAAGACGAGTCGAATTTCTTTAGGTGCTTTGTTGTAGCTTCGTTCAAAGTGGGAAGTACGGCGAATTTTCATCGGCTGGAGCGTTTAGTTTTCCTCGCACTGAGCTTGGCGCTCGCCTTATGGAGGTCGGCAATGAATTCCTCGGCAGTGTCAAAGGTTCGGGACACACGGCCCGCTTTAATGTCGGCATCGGATTTGGCAAGACCTGCGTCAATAATCCGGCGCTGTGCCGGGGTGTATTCGTCGTAAGCGTTGGGGAACTGCGAACGATCGACCCCCAGTTTCGGAGTGATCACGGTTTTGCCGTTTTTCAAGGACAGTTCATCCTCCGGGCCCTCAGTGGGGTCTGCCTGTCGGGGTGTGATGGCTCCCTGAACGAAAGGGCAGAAAAGGATTCCAAAGGGAAAGAAGCCGGCGGTTGCGTTCCCTTCGGCTGCCGCCGAAGATGCTGCAGGAAATCCGAACGACACGTCCGTGGCTAACGCTCCGCCGGCGAAGCTGAACTCCGAGTGCGGAAGGCCTACCTCCTGAAAATTTCAAATATTTTTGGATAGGAATTAGAATTAAGACTGCCTTGATTGGCACTGGAAGCATAGCATCCGGCAGTCAAGTTGGGAAGTGTACCAGGCAGGATTTGAGATGGTGAATTGTGATCTCAAAAAGCAAGGCAGGCATCGGGACGCCCAAAAGGGCCGGCCGGATGCTCCAGCCGGAAGACCAGCGAACTGCTAAACCTTCACGTCCTGGTCCAAGACAAACATCTTCACGGTTTCGCGCTTGACGCCATCAAAGGCCATGGCCTCGGCAGTCGCCTCGGATTCCATGGCTCGCTTAAACGCATCCAGGCCTTTAGGCTCCAGGCACAACGCGATCGGCGTGCGTTCGGAAGCCGGCCTCCCACTTCGCGGGGTCTTGAACTTGCGCTATTAGGACTACTTTGGGCATATCTTGTCTCCTCGTGATTGCGGTATTTAGGCTTGCAAACCGGCTCCAAGAGTATCACGTCGGCAGTAGTCTTTCTGGAGGTTATCCCCGGGCCAGCAAATCTGAGCCGTAACTCGCCAAAATCCCGCCTTGTCGGGCAGCGCAGATCCTTAAACGGGCCACTGCGCCGTTTGAACGAAGCCGCCCGCGCGGCGGACGCTGCGCGTGGGGCAAGAGAGCGGCATTCCGCTGCTGAGAGGAATAGTGTGGGTCATAAGGAGGTCCCTTGTGACCCAACTTCGAAAAATGATGCTGGAAGAGCTCCAGCGTCGTAAGTACTCCCAGACTACCGTAAACAGCTACCTGAAGATTGTGGAAGAGTTCGCCCGGTATTTCCATCGCCCTCCAGATCAGCTAGGGAAGGAACAGATCCGTGCCTATCAGGTGCATCTACTGAAGGAGAGGAAACTGGGCGTCCGCACCGTCGGCCACCACACGGGGGCATTGCGTTTCTTCTTCTGCAAAACGCTGAAAAGAGCATACCCGGTCGAAGAGGTGCCGTATCCGAAGGCGCCGCGACGACTACCGGCGATCCTCACCCGCGAGGAAGCGGTGCAGTTGATTGATTCAGCCAGTAATCTGTTTCATCGCGCCATGCTGATCACGCTGTATTCAACCGCCATGCGCAGGCGGAGTTGTGCCACCTCAAGGTGGACGACATCGACAGCCAGCGGATGCTCATCCACATCCGGCACGGCAAAGGTGGCCGCGATCGCGACGTGCCGTTGAGCCCGAAAACACTCGAAACCTTGCGTGAGTACTGGCGCTAGATGAAGCCGAAGACGTATCTGTTTCCCGGCACCGTGAACGGATTGCGAGCCGATAAGCCGATCACACCCAAAGTGTTGTGGGAGGCCCCAATAATCACGCGCCGGGTCACTCCAGATAGAGTCCTAGCGTGACCAGATAGAGTCCTAGCGTTATTGGAGGTTGACCCATACGCACACCGCCACGGCATCCCTGCGGCAATTTTGGGACTTCCGATCAGGCGCGCGTGGACTTTGAAATGGTATTTTTCGTGTGTGGACGAAGCCCAGCGGCTATGTGGAGTGGTTCTTGAATCGCTCGACCAAGAGCAGGATGCAGAGGGCCTCGCCCACCTTGCTTATCGAAGCCGGACGCAGTTTTATCGGGTGTTCCGGGCGATGATCGAGGAGACGCCGGTTGCCATGCGCCGGAGGCTGCTGTTGGAGAGAGCGGCATGGCAGTTGTCTCGTACGCAACTTTCGGTGACAGACATCGGTCTTGACGCAAATTATGGATCGCTCGAAGCGTTCACCAGGGCGTTCCGAAAGGCGTTCCGCGTTTCGCCGAGCCTGTATCGCCGTATGGGGGCGACGTACACTTACCTGCACGCGACGAACGGAATTCATCACTATTCCGGTAAGGATGACACGAAGGGAGGTGGACAATCCATGGACCTTTTCGATATTTTCTCGGGCCAGGAATCCTGGCACACTCGGCGTCTTCTCGATCTGGCGAAGACGCTTAACGATGAACAGCTTGACCGTCCTTTGAAAAACCAGGTGACGGTTCTTCCGTGGGATGGCCCGGATCAGAGTCTACGCCAGATTCTGGACCGGATGGTGCAGACCAAGGAAGCCTGGACCGCGGCCCTTACGGGCGGCTGTATGCCCCTGATGGACAATGCCCCGCCGACGGATCGAACTCCTTCGGCCATGCTGGGACGCCTCGACAGAGCGGATGCAGAGTTCCACGGAGTACTCACAGGCGTCCGCAATCGAAGTGCCTGGGACGACACGTTTATCGATGCGCTGTGCGAACCGCCGGAGACTTTTACCTTTGGCGGTATGTTCGCGGACGTGATTACGTGCAATGCCTACAGGCGGATGCTCGCAATGGACGCGTTGCGGCACCTGGGGGTGAAGGTGGAAGGTTTCGGCTCTCCCATCGAGTACGTCGCAAGCCTTGCGAGTGCGGGAGACAGTGAGTAGCCACGATTACCCGCCGAGTAGTCGCCTAGTGTTTAGCTAACGCAAGGTGGACGGGTATTGAGGGTCGGAACGTGAAAGGAAAGGAGAAAGGGGTTCCCGGAAACAGGCTGGAAACCACTCCCGCCGTGGTGGGCCAATCGCCTTCGATCCCTGGATGACCTCGTCCGGAGGTCAGCCGCTCTCGCAGAACGAACACGCACCTGTGAGATCACCCAGGCTTGCCGTTCCGGGTGACGTCAGCGCTGTGTACACACCATTGTGCCCAAAACTGTGCCCGTGGAGAGGTAACCCAGGGCGACAACAGGTAACTGGCGCCAAATAGAATCAGCAACTTAGCCCCCTGGTGCCGCCTCGAATCGCACCCGGAATGGACTCATAATCCATTGCTTGTAGGTTCAAATCCTACAGGGCCCACCAAAACCTTGGGCCGCCGCTCCAACGATGTCCGCAGTTCCCGGCTCTCCATGACACGCGCTAGCTGTAGAAATTACGGTCCCAGGCGTGCCGGGCGAGAACCTTCAACGTTGCCTCATCGAGTGGTTCTTTGTCCGAGACAGCCGTATTCATCTCGGCGTTGCGGACCCGGCGCATGCCCGGAATCACGGTGGAGACGGCCGGGTGTGAAAGACAGAAGCGGAGCGCCACTTCGGGTAAGGATCCGCCGGTTGGATCGATGTCTTTGAGAAGCGCGTTGACGTGTTCCACCACTTGCTTCTTGCGATCGCCTTTGAAATAGTACGAGCGGAAATCGCCAGGCTCAAAAGTAGTGGATTCCGTAATTGCGCCTGTGAGGCTGCCTTCATCGAGCGGCACTCGGGCTAGCACACCGATATTCATTTGCTGCGTGAGCGGAAACAGATTCCGCTCGGGACTCTGATCGAAGATGTTATAGATCGCCTGGACTGTATCGATAAGGCCAGTCTTTACGATCTCGATCGCCGAGCCGGGCTGATGATCGTTGATGGAGACACCCACGGCGCGGACTTTCCCGCTCTTCTTCAACTCCTCGAAGGCGCGGCGCCATTCGTCGCGGCCGGTCCACTCCGGATTCCAGACGTGCAATTGCTGCAAATCGATTGTCTCGGTCTTGAGGTGGCGCAGACTCTGCTCCGTGCACTTGAGAATGTACTCATACGGAAAGACCTCCTCGATGCCAATACCCGGACGAGCGGGCCACAGCAGATTCTTGGGCGGAACCTTGGTGGCGACGTAGATTCTGTGCTTCGTTTCCCTTACGACTTGTCCCACCAGTTGCTCGCTGTGACCCTCACCGTAGGCGAGCGCGGTGTCGATGAAATTGAGCCCACGCTCGATCGCTTTGCGAAGGGCCTGCAGCGACTCGTCATCATCGCCGCCCAGCCACTGCTTGCCCCCGATGCCCCAGGCTCCGTAACCGATTTCGCTGACCTCGAAGTTGGTCCGTCCGAGCTTTCGATATCGCATGCAGACTTTATAATAGTGCTTGTCCCAGAGCCCTGAAGTAGGACAATCTAAAGCATGCGGTCTACGCACGCAAGCGTGCCCCACGTTGTGATTCTTGGAGGCGGATTTGGTGGGCTGTATGCCGCTAAGGCGCTGGGTAAGGCTCCCGTCGATCTGACTCTAATCGATCGCCGCAATTTCCATTTGTTCCAGCCTCTGCTTTACCAGGTCGCCACCGGCGCTCTATCGCCTGGAGAAGTCGCATCGCCGCTTCGCGCTGTTCTGAATGGTCAGAAAAATACGCGTGTGCTGTTGGGAGCTGCGGTGGATCTGGATGCCGATGCCCGGCGCGTTACGCTGGACGCCGGCAGCGTTGAATATGACACGCTCATCGTTGCTACGGGGTCGCGCAATTTTTATTTTGGGAACGATGCCTGGGAACAATACGCGCCGGGTTTGAAGACCATCGAGGAAGCCACTCAAATCCGGCATAAAATTCTGTATGCCTTTGAAGCTGCCGAGCGAGAGGCCGATCCGGAAAAGCGGCGCGAGTGGCTCACGTTCGTGGTGGTCGGCGCAGGTCCTACGGGCGTGGAACTGGCTGGCGCGCTGGGCGAAATCGCGAACGATACTCTCAAGAATGACTTTCGCTCGATTCGACCCGAAGAGGCTCGAATTTTGCTTCTCGACGGCTCTCCTCGCGTGCTGCCTCCGTTTCCTCCCGACCTGTCGCAAAAGGCCGAGCGCTCGCTGATTCGCTTGGGAGTGCGTCCGCGCACGAACGTTAAGGTAACGGAGATTGACGAAGGGGGAGTAACGCTAAATGACTCGGAGCGTATCAACGCCCGCACCGTGATCTGGGCCGCCGGCGTTCGCGCGTCTCGTTTCGGCGAGGTACTGGCGAACCGCGCGGGAGCCAAGCTCGACCGCAATGGTCACGTGATCGTCGCAAGCGATTGTTCGGTGCCAGGGCACCCGGAGATTTTCGTAATTGGCGACTTGGCCCGTCTCGAACAGGATGGAAAACCGCTCCCGGGAGTAGCTCAAGTGGCGATGCAGCAGGGCGATTACGTTGCGAAGTTGATGCGTAAGCGATTGACCGGCGGGACCAGCAAACCCTTCCGGTATTTCGATAAGGGGAACCTGGCCGTGATTGGCCGGGCGGCAGCCGTGGCCGAGATCGGAAAGCTGCACGTTTCCGGGCTGATCGCGTGGTTGATTTGGTTGTTTGTCCACCTGATGTACCTAGTACAGTTTTCAAACAGACTGCTGGTTTTTGTGCACTGGGGATTTTTGTATCTGACGTTCAATCGGGGCGCGAGGTTGATTACGGGGGAGCGGGAGAGGGCCGGCTGAAGGCCCCATGTTAGATGGTTTCGCCTTTCAATTGTGGAAGCGAAAGCATGCGCCGCGTTTGTCCAGAACTGCCTTCCGGTAATTCTCTACCAGCTTTTTGGTCATCACGGCCATGTCTTTCGTTGAGACGACATGCTGGCGGGCCCGTTCGGCCAACTCTCGCGCTTGTTTGGCGTCATTGAAAAGCGCCACTACCTTCTCCGCGAACTCGGCCGGATCATCCGCCAAACCACACAGCTCGCCGTCGTTTTCAGCCAATCCTTCCGCGCCCACTTTCGTCGAGACCACCGGCATTCCAGCCGCGAACGCTTCGAGTAATTTCACCCGCATCCCCGAGCCGGCCAGGATTGGACAAACGAACACTGCATAGCGGGCGAGCGGCTCGCGCACATCTTCCACGAATCCGCGCAGCTCGATTGCGCCACCTAGATCCGGCATCGAGTGCCGCGGTGGCGGATCGGACCCGACCACCACCAACCGCGCTCCCGGACATCGCTCCAGCACCTTGGGCAGCGCGCGATTCACAAACCACGTCAGAGCTTCCTGATTGGGCGTATGCCGGAAACTGCCGAGGAACAGCATCGTGAAGGGCTCGCGCCCCACCGTTCGGAAATCATACCGGCTGGTATCAATGCCCGCGCGGAGATCGTCGTCCATTCCATTGGCGATCTCTGGCACGAATCCCGCCAGATATTTCCGGTTCGCCGGACTGCACACCTGGACGCGATCGAACTTGGGCAGGATTCGCAATTCATATCGCAACGCTCGCAGGTATTCGAACATCGCTTTCGTTTTCCGCATGGCTCCGCGCATCTGGGGCAACTGCCGTCCGATCGATTGGAAGTAGACATCGTGCTCGAACAGAATGCTCGGGATCTGGTGAAAGCCGGTCGCATATTGTCCGAGCGCGGTGTATTCGATTTGAATCACATCCACTCGCCGGGTGTAGATTTGCCGATGGATCAGCCACTCCAGATTGCTGTTCGCGAATTCAGTGATCGCGTGCGGAACGATGGACCCGAGCTGTTTTTGCTTTCCCTCCATGCGAATCAGATATTCGACAGAGCTGCATGTGCGCTCCAACTCCTCATGTGTCGCGCGCTCATGTTCATGGTCGAGCAGAATGATCAGGTGCAGGGTCGAAAGCCGCGCGAGGTAACGGAGCGTCTGCGACATGAAGACCGCGCCACCATGAGTGGGCGGCAAAATGGTGTACGGTGAGATGAACAGAACGCTGAGCTGTTCGGGGCGTTTCTCCAGCACATCAAAGCGGTCACGGAAGTAACCGCCCATGGGTCGCAGGAATGCTTCGCTATCAGTGACCGCCGCTAGCGAGCGCGCTCTCGATCGGGACCGCAGCGCGGCAGGCAAGCGCAGCAGCGCTTTCCATGAGGCGAGTAAATTGGGACGCTCGGGCGAATCTCCAAACACCAGACTCAAAACAGCGCCCCAGAAAGTGAAGAAGAAGTGCGACCAGAGCCGTGGCCATTGGTGAATGTTCTTCCAGCAGAACAGGATGAAGTTACGCTTCAGAACTGCGTTGATTTCATCGCCCGAAAATCGTTTGCTTATGGTTCCACGATGTTCGTGATAAACGATGCTCCGCGGTTCATAGAGCACCTTCCAGCCGCGCTTCCACGCGAGGAAGCCGAGGTCGGTATCCTCCATGTAGAACGGCGCCAGCAACTCATCGAAGCCACCGAGCTCCAGGAATTTATCCCGGTCAAAAGCGCACGAGCCACCGCCACCGTAGAAGCACGGGTACGAGCTCTGAATCGCGGGGTCGATTCTGTGCCGCACCCGCAGGCCTCCGTTTTCCCACCAGCCTTGGGTCAGCCCTGTCTCTTCACGGACTCTGTTTGGATCGCTGAAGAAAATCTGGCAGGACACCGCGAATACTTTTTCGCCGGCGAAGCCATCCAGCAGCGGCTGCAGAAAGCCAGGCTCGACTCGCATATCGCTATTGAGTAAAACCACGATGCCGTTCCGGGCGGCGCGGAAGCCGGTATTCGACCCGCCTCCAAAGCCCAGGTTTTTTTCCAGCGCGAGCAGGCGCACACCGGGAAACTGCTCACGAACCAACGCGGCGCTGCCGTCGGAAGAGCCGTTGTCGACAACAACGATCTCGTTGTCCGGATTTCCCGCTAGTGCCTGAACGACTGAAGGAAGATACTTCGCGAGAAGATCCCGGCCATTCCAGTTCGGAATCACCACGGTTGCCGCGTGAGTGGAAGGCCGGTGATCGGGCTGCAGCGTGGCGCTTCGGCGTAACATTGCGGCCAAATCGAGAATCGCTAGGGAGAGCAGCGGAATCAGCGTCAACAGCGGTGAGACCAGAAGCAGCGGAAGCGATCTGATAAATCGCCAGGTGGTAGTCATGTGGCACAGCCATTCTTGGCTGTGTGGCACTTTGTTGACGTGGGCTGAAGAGCCACACAGGCTTGAGAGCCTGTGCCACGCGGAACCTTTAGCAACCTGCTCACAGGCCCGCGGGGCCCAGGCCAAGCCTGCGTCCCAAGCGAAACCAGCGTGAAACGCGCACCAGGTTTAACTGCGATTGCAGTGCCGCCCGTTCGCTGTCGGCGCGCTGTGCCCAAACAGTCCGTTCCTCCACCAGCGCTTCCGACGCATCGAGCAGGCGCACGCACTCGCCCAACTCCTCGCACTTGGCTTGCAACTCGGCCGAGAGCCGGGCTTCCGTTTCAATGGCCCATTCAGCTTTCACCCGGTTGTCGATCTCAAGCTCCTGCACTTTGGCCTCGTATTGCGCAGCGACTTCGCCAGACGCCGCCTGCTCGCGGGCGAACTCATCTTGAAGCGCTACAACTCGTTCTTGTGCTGCTTCGAGCTGTGCATTGAGCTGCGCCGCCCAGCGATTACGCGCCTCGAGCTCGTCCTTCTGTTTACGAAACAGATCGAGCAGGTCCTGGCGCTCATTCTCGGTTTTCTTCAACCATTCTTTGGTTTGGGCAAGCTGCTTTTCGAGCAGAATGACGTGCTGTTCGCGTTCGCGAAGAATATTGGCCGCACGCGGCACGTACACGAATGATCGATAGTCGCGCAGCGGTTCGCGGGTACACAAAGCGATGAGAAAGTGCGCTTCTTGGGCGGCCCCAGCGCCTCCATCGATCCGGGCCTCCGCTGGCCAGAAGGTTTTGTCCGGATGAAATGCAAACGACTCGACCCGGTTCTGCAGCAAAAGAATCACGTGCGGGAACGCCGCGCTTAAGGTGCGGTGAAACTCTTCCGGCTCGAACTCATGCTCGTGGAACGGATTTGGTCCAGTGGCAACGCGGGACTCGGAATAATAGCGCTTGTTGGGCGTCGAGACAATAAACAGCCCATCGGGTGCCGTCACCCGCGCGCACTCGGCGATAAACGTGGCTTGCTCCCGTAGATGTTCAATCACCTCAAACGCGACCGCGACATCGAAGCTCGCGTCCGCAAAGGGCAATGCTGCACAGGAACCCCCTGTAAATGTGACATTCGGGAGCTGATAATTCGCCCGTGCATACGCCAGCGCTTCGGCCGAAAAATCCATGCCAGTGACATGCGCGGCCTCCTGTGCCAGTTCCGCGCTGCCATAACCGGTTCCACAACCGGCATCCAACGCGCGCTTGGCATCGGTGAAACGCCGCGCGAATGCATAGCGCGCGATGTGCTCGCTCCAGAGGTCCGCATTCACATGGCCCGGGATCACCCGCTCGCCAGTGAACTCAACCAAGTTGCGGCTCCATCTCGGGTGCGCATTGGCAGGCGACAAGATCGCTTGCCCCACCGCCAGTGAACTCACCCAAGTTGCGGCTCCATCTGGGGCCGCGGCTGGTGGTTCAGGCGGCGATTCAGTTCGATGCGGCAGGGCAGGTGCATATGCCCGTAGATCGGCTGGTCTGTGACGCTCATCTGCAGCGCGATCGCGTTATCAATCCAATCGCACATGCTGTAGGTCAGCAGCGTTCCGTCGGCCACCGCCGGCGAGAAAGAGAAGGATGACGGATATAGCTGCGGTAATTGGACGTGGAAGTCGACTGTGTAAACGTCTCCCGGACTCATGGCGGGCAGATCGAAAGCTTCCCGCGCGGTGTTCGTGCCCGCGAAATCCAGCCCCATGTGGTTCCGGAGCATGAATCCCACCACCGGCAACCGGATCTCCTCGTTGGCCCGAATACTGATCCGCACAATGATTGCGGAGTCTGGATCCAGCATGTAAATTGGCTGGCCTTGCGCGTCTAGAATCGCGATGCCGAGAATCTCCGCCCGCCGATCTCCAAACCGGCGATCGATGTTGGGTATGTACTCGACGACCTCCGGAGCTTGGAGCCGATCACCAGTGTGCGCGGCCGGATTGGCCTGTCGAGAGTGCTTCTGGTAAGTCGAGTCCTTCTCGACCATTGCCGCTAAATAGTCGCTGACGACGGATTCCGGATCGCCTAGTGCACGAATTTTGCCAGCCTCGAGCCACATCACTCGATCGCCAATCGCCTTGACGTCGCCAGTATCGTGGGAGACGAACAGGACAGTGATGCCTTGCTGCCGCAGTTCATGCACTTTTCGCATACAGCGCTGCCGGAAATAGACATCGCCCACCGCGAGTGCCTCGTCCACGATCAGGATTTCGGGCTCGACATGAATGGCCACTGCGAAGGCCAAGCGGATAGACATACCGCTCGAGTAGGTCTTCACCGGCTGGCTGATAAAATCGCCGATCTCCGCAAACTCCTCGATTTCGCGGAACTTGCTGTCCATGTCTCTCCGCGAAAAGCCCAGTATCGCGGCATTCATGTAGACATTGTCCCGCCCTGAGAACTCAGGATTGAACCCGGATCCGAGCTCCAGCAACGCCGCCACGCGTCCTTGCACCGAAACTAGACCGGTGCAGGGGTGCAGTATGCCCGCCACCATCTGAAGCAGCGTGCTTTTACCGGAACCGTTTTCGCCAATGATGCAGAACGTTTGGCCTCGTTGAATTTCGAAACTAATATCGCGGAGAGCCCAGAAATCGCGATGAAAGGAAACCCGATTCAGGCACGCGAGTTCCTTCAGACGGGTGCTCGGCTTGGGATAGATGGGATAGCTTTTTGATACTTCTCGGAACTCGATTACGCTGCGGGACACCTATAGACGAGACTACTGGAGGTTAAAGAGGCTGTCAAACAAGATGAAAATCGGGACGACCGCCCGAACCCGTTGCCAGAAGCGGATCGTATTTAGCGGAAATAGGCACCGCCGACCTGCCTGGTGAAGATGTTTCTTTCTTCCAAAGGCTGTTTATCAACTCCGCGATGGCGTTATTGGGAAGCTGGTAGTCGTCCCGAAGTAGTGTTCAAACTCGATAGAACCTCCTACCTTTAACATCACAGAGAAGAGAGTCAATGCTTCGATCCCTTATCCTGTTATGAAGATACGCTAATCTGGATAGTTTGTCAAGAGCGAATGTAAATCCTTAGTCGCCGTATTCTTCCGAAAGTTGGCGAAAGATCTCGTCGGTATCGAAGGGAACGTCGCCTGCCGGTAAAGCAAGGGAGGTCAGGTGCACCTCTTGCAATACGCCGTCACGGAATGAATAGGCTCTAAGTTCCTCGGGGTCGAGCAAGAGCATGTGGGCAACGCCAATGCTTAGGTACTCACGAAAACGCTGCAACTGTTCGCGCACCGTGTCTTCTGGTGACAGGACTTCGATAACGACCAAGGGAGCTTTGTCCACTACTTTGCCCCTTGGTACCGGCAATGGCAAAAGCATCACGTCGGGGATTCGATATCTTGAGCGGGGCACGATGAGCGTACGGGCCTCAGTCAGTACGGCGTATCGGTATTGCTTCCGGAACTGAAAGAAGTGCACCCCTAACAAAATCTGCAACAAACTGTGCGCGGGAGTTCCCACGTTACGCTCCACCAGCAGGCCATCAACATATTCCCGATCGGGGTGATAACCCCCATTCAGATACTCATCCACCGGAGTGAGTGGGATGGTCGCTGCTGTCATAATTGGATTTTAACAGAGGTACAGCAACGCACTGGCGAATAACCGGCAAGCCCGCCGAGGGCGGGTTGGAGACGGAATTTCGGCTGGAGACCGGCCGCCGGCATTGAAAGCGGCGGCCAGAGTAAGATGTGAGCTATGGCCAGACTCGTGCTGCGCCGGCATCTTCCGGCGGGAGCCAAATGATCCGCATAGCCAACGGTCAAGGCTTCTGGGGCGATTCGCTCGAAGCGCCGCTCGAACAGATCCGCCGCGGTCCCATCAATTATTTGACGCTCGACTATTTGGCCGAGGTCACCATGTCAATTCTGCAGAAGCAGCGGTCACGAGATCCGCGCACAGGCTATGCGCGGGACTTCGTCGACATGGTGGCGCGCGGGGGCTCGGATATTTTAGAGCGCAACATCAAAGTAGTGGCGAATGCTGGCGGAGTGAATCCCGAAGCCTGCCGCGATGCGGTGGCCAAGGCCCTGGGGCGGCCGCGCGTGAAGATCGCGGTGGTGGCAGGCGATGATATCTTCAACCGTCTCGATCAACTGCTCGAAACCGGCGTCGAGTTGAAGAGCATGGACACCGGCGAGCCGCTTTCAAAAGTTCGCGATCGCGTTCAAAGCGCGAATGTTTATTTCGGCGCTGCCCCGATTGCCGAAGCGCTCGGTCAAGACGCGCAGTTCGTGATCACCGGAAGGTGCACCGACACTGGGCTGGTGCTCGGCCCTATGATTCACGAATTCCGCTGGCGGCCGGACGACTGGAACAAGCTGGCGGCGGGCACCATCGCAGGTCACACCGTGGAATGCGGATCCCAATGTACCGGCGGGAATTGCCAGGTCGGCTGGGATAGCATCCCGAATTATGCCGATATAGGATATCCAATCGTCGAAGCCAACGCGGATGGGACATTCGTCGTTACCAAGCATGCAGGCACCGGCGGACGCGTGACAGTGGCCTCCGTTAAGGAACAACTCCTGTACGAGATGGGCGACCCGCATGAATACATCACGCCAGACTGCATCGCCGATTTCACGACGATTCAGATCGAGCAGGACGGGCCCGATCGCGTGCGATTCTCTGCCATTCAAGGGCGGCCTGCGACGAACATGTACAAGGTATCCATCAGCTATTCGAAGGGCTTTAAAGCCATTGGGATGCTCGCGTATTCGTGGCCGGATGCCTATCGAAAAGCCCAGGCCGCGGACGATACTTTGCGGAAACGGCTTGACCGTCTGGGGCTGCGGTTTGATGCGATTCGCTCGGAATTCCTGGGAGTGAACGCGTGTCATGGGCCATTGGCAGGCGAGCCGCCGCCCGGCATTGCGGAGGTTGCGCTTCGAATCGGTGTGCGCGGCCCGGATCGCGCGGCAGTGGAGCGCTTCACCAAAGAAATCGCGCCGCTGGCGCTAAACGGGCCTCCGGTGGTGACGGGCCTCGGAAGCGGGCGGCCCAAGGTTGAGGAGATCGTTGCCTACTGGCCCGCCTTGATTCCGAAAACGTGCGTCCAGCCGCGGATTTCGATTAAGGAGAGCTGATCCGTGGCCCGAGTGCAATTGGTTCGCATTGCTCATTCCCGCTCCGGTGACAAAGGCGACACGGCGAACGTGGGCCTGATCGCGTTAGAGCCCAAATATTTTCCACTTCTGGTGCAGCAGGTGACTGCCGAGCGGGTCAAGAAACATTTTGAAGGAATTTGTTTGGGGCGCGTCGAGCGTTTCGAGCTTCCGAACCTGGGCGCTCTCAACTTCTTACTCCACGAGAGCCTGGACGGCGGCGGCACGCTGTCGCTCAAGGCTGACGCGCAGGGCAAGACCTACAGCGCGGCCTTGCTGCGGATGGAGGTCGATGTTGATTCTCTATGAGGCTGCACACGGAATCGCGCGGGTCACGCTCAACCGGCCCGAAAAGCGCAATGCTCTCAATCGTGAGTTGATCGGCGAACTGAAGGCCGCAATACGCGCCAGCGCTGAGGACGCCGGTATCCGTGTTGTGCTGCTCACTGGCGCGGGAAAAGACTTCTGCTCCGGCGCTGATTTGGCCGGCATCCAACATTCGAGCCAGGCGGGCGTCCTCGGCAACATGGGCGAGGCACGGGTCATCGCGGAGTTATTTCTTCAGATGCGCCATCACCCGCGTCCCATTGTCGCAGCCGTGCGCGGCCGCGCGCTGGCGGGTGGATGCGGTCTGGCAACCGCTGCCGACGTGATCCTGGCGAGTGAGTCCACGCAGTTCGGTTATCCGGAGGTGAACATCGGTTTTATTCCCGCGATGGTGATGGCCATTCTGCGCCGCTCGGTTTCAGAGAAGCGCGCTTTCGAACTGATCACCATGGGTGAAATCATTTCGGCGCAAACGGCGTTTGAGATTGGACTGGTGAACCGGGTTTTCAACGACGAGACCTTTGATATCGACGTGGAGGCTTATACTTCGAAGCTGGCCGCGAAACCGGCCTCGGCGGTGCTTCTGTCGAAGCAATTGCTTTATCACATGGATGGGATGGCGTTCGAGGCGGCAATCGAATCCGGCGTTCAGATGAATGCAATCACCCGCGCTACGGATGAGTGCCAACGTGGGATCGAGAAGTTCCTGAAGAAGGAAGTCTGAAATGTTTTATCTCGCGCTGCTCTCGCTATCCTTTGCAATACTTGCGAACGCGGCTGACCGCTTCGTCTATGCCGGCACATACGGCCCGGGTATTTATGCCTATCGATTTCACCCGGATTCCGGTGAGATGGAGGCCCTTGGGCTGGTAGCTGCAGCCGAAAGCCCTTCGTTTATCGCCATTCATCCCAACCGGCGCTTTCTGTACGCGGTCAATGAAACCGACGACGGTTCCGTGACTGCGTACGCGATCGATGACAAAACGGGCAAACTGACGAAATTGAATCGCGTATCGTCCAGAGGCGGGGGCCCTTGCCACTTGGCCCTGGATCAAACCGGGAAGATGTTGCTGGTGGCCAACTACGGCACGGGCAGCGTTGCTGCGTTCCCGGTGTTGAAGAATGGCGCTCTGGGCGAAGCGAAAGGCTTCATCCAACACGCAGGCCCGGCCGCGCCGCACGCGCATTGCGTTACGTTTTCTCCCGATAATCGCTTTGCCGTCGCCGCGGATCTCGGGTTGGACAAGCTCTTTGTTTACCGGGTGGACCCTCGCGCTGCTACGTTGGCCGCAAACGATCCGCCCTTCGCGCAGGTCAAGCGGGGTTCCGGTCCGCGCCACTTTGTTTTTTCTCAAGCTAGCGATCGCGCCTATGCGATTAATGAAAAGTCCTCAACAGTGATTGGGTTCCACTATGATGCACAACGCGGCGCTCTGACCGAGTTCCAAACCATCTCGACTTTGCCCGCCGGTTTTTCAGGAGAGAATACAACCGCTGAAATCCTCGCGGACCCGCGAGGCAGGTTTCTGTATGGCTCAAATCGCGGCCACGACAGCATTGCGGTATTTGCGGTCGATCCGGCTACTGGGACGCTCTCAGCGGTCGAGCACGTGTCCACCATGGGGAAAGTACCTCGAAACTTTGCAATCGACCCCACCGGATCGTACTTGCTTGCTGCCAATCAAACGTCCGGCAACATCGCCGTGTTCCGGATCCATCCAGAAACCGGGCGCTTAAGTCCCACCGGCAAAGTGATCGTAGTCGATGCGCCCGTGTGTATTGTTTTCCGCTAGCTGATCGATGAATTGCATTTTCTGCGACATTATCACCGGTAACATTCCGGCCCATATCGTCCTTGAAGATGATATTTCGCTGGCGTTCCTGGATAACCGGCCGCTTTTCCCGGGACATTGCCTGCTGGTTCCAAAGGAGCATTGCGACGTGTTGGCGGACTTGCCCGCCGGAATGGTTGGTCCGCTCTTCCAGAATGTGCAACTGCTCTCCCGCGCCATGGAGGCGGGTTTGGGGGCCGAGGGTTCGTTTGTTGCCGTCAACAATCGCATCAGCCAAAGCGTGCCGCACTTGCACGTTCACGTGGTACCGCGGCGCAAGAAGGACGGATTGAAGGGCTTCTTTTGGCCTCGCAGCCCGTACAAAAACAACGAAGCGGCGGCGGATGTGCAGCACCAACTCAAATCCGTGATCAACGCCTTGCGAGAGAATACCTAGGATCGAGCCGCGCGGGTCACTGCTGAGGAGGAGGAGTTGTCGTGGTGCTGCTATTCGTGGTTGTTGTCGTATCCTGCTTCTTGCCGTGATGCTTTTTCTTGGTCTTGGATGACGTAGCAGTGGCGTCGGTTCGCGTGCCACTCGCGTCTGAGGTGGTTGTCGTAGTGTTGGAATCGGTCTTGGTCTTCTTTCCGTCATCCTTTGTCTTTGTGACGGTTGTCGACTGCGTCGCCGTCGGCTGATCCTGAGCCAGCATTGTTGCGGCTGCAAGCACAGATGCAAACATTAACGTTTTCATAGGTCTCCTTTTTAATCGGCGCTGTCGCGCTCGCTACACCAACGTCGAGCAATCTACTTGCCAACCCAAATCGGCCTGCGCTCTTTGCTAACGATCCTAGACGAGCGTTGGAGCAGGCAAGTTCGTCGTCGGAGTAGGTATAAAGTAGCTTCCTGCCCAGCCTGCATGCACGAGAGCCCGGCGACACTCGTCTTGACACCTTGCTTGAATTTGAAGTAAGCTTAGCAAATTATCGTAAGGTTTCTTGTGAGTGTTTTTGGATTCTCTCACGGACTGGAGAACTTTCTACATGTACGTAGCACTGAAGCAGGAAGTCGACACCTACGAAAAGCGCACTCCCCTGTCGCGCCAGGCACATGCGCGAGCGAGTGCGCGTGTCCCGCTGGGGGTTGGAAGCAATTACCGGTTCTATCCGCCTTACCCGCTGTTTGTGCGGGACGCGACTGGCGTGCGGATTCACGATCTCGACGGCAACCAGTACATCGATCACAACCTTTGTTACGGGGCGCTGATCGCGGGACATTGCCATCCGGCCGTCATGAGAGCCATCGAAGCACGGCTGCATCTGGGAACGCTGTACGGCATGCCGCATGGCCTGGAGCTCGAACTGGCGGAAGAAATCTGCGCCCGTTTTCCGGTCGAGATGCTGCGATTTACCAACAGCGGCGGAGAAGCGACCATGAGCGCGCTGCGGCTTGCCAGGGCGGTGACCGGCCGCGAAAAGACCATCAAAATGGAAGGAGGGTACCATGGCGGACACGACGCCGTCAGCGTCAGCGTAAAGCCTTCGTCGAGCGCATTTGGCGATCCCGAAGCCCCGAACACCGTAGCTGGCAGCGCGGGCGTACTGCAAGCCACGATCGATCAAACGATCGTGGCGCCTTTTAACAACCTCAAGGCGATAGAGCGGATCTTCGAGCGCAATCCCGGCACGGTCGCAGCCGTGATTTTGGAGCCGATCATGATGAATATTGTGTTCGTCACTCCCGATGTGGGCTACCTGCGGACTCTGCGGGAGCTCACAAAACGGCACGGCGCTCTGCTGATCTTTGACGAGGTGAAAACCGGCGCAAAGCTTTGTTACGGCGGCGCATCGGAATACTTCCAAGTGAAGCCGGACATTATCTGTCTGGGCAAGTCCATTGGCGGAGGCGTGCCTCTAGCAGCGTTCGGCGCGAGCAAACAGATCATGAATCTGATCGCGGAGCAGACGGTCTATCACGCCGGAACATATAACACCAATCCACTGGCAATGGCGGCCGGTCTCGCCATGTTCCGCGAAGTTCTGAAACCTGAGATTTATCCATACATCAACGCGCTCGAATCCAGGCTGGTGGAGGGATACCGCAAGATTATCGAAAAATCCGGTCTGGTGGCCTATGCCGATGGGGCGGGCGCGAACGGAGCTCTTTGCCTCTATCCGAAGCGAATCCGGAACTACCGCGACTGGTACGAGCATGATAGCGACCTCTGGATGCAGTACTGGTTCGGGATGGCGAATCGGGGAGTGATCCCGCAGCCATTCTGGCACGATGAGCAGTGGACACTCTCCGTGCAGCACACCGAGGCCGATATCGATCTACATCTGGCGGCCTTTGCCGATATCGCGCCAGCTCTCGCCCTGGCACAGGAAGAGCGGCAAGCGATTCCTGCGCACACGGCCTAGCGCAGGCGAAACCGCCTTCCCCACTTAGATGCAATCGACTCCCTCTCTCGTCCGTGTTCTTGGCGTGAGCGATCTGACGTGGCTCTACCTGGTGGCGGTTGTCAATCTGAATATGATTCCGGTGGTAGCGGCGGAAGGATTTCACGCCATGTGGTTGTGGACAGCCGTGGCGCTTCTTTTTTTTCTTCCGCAGGGGATCGCGGTCATTGAGCTGGCCGATCGCATGCCGGGAGAGGGCGGTCTTTACCTCTGGACGAAGGAGACGTTCGGTGATTTTCACGGTTTCCTGTGCGGCTGGTGCTACTGGATTACCAACATGTTTTTCGTACCGGCGCTGCTTTTCTACGTGACTGGCGTTACTGCCTACGTCGGCAGCTCCGCGGCTTTGAACAACAGCCGGGTTTTCTTTTTCATTCTCACCACCTCTCTTCTGTGGTTGACGATTCTCGCGAATATTCATGGACTCGCGGTGGGAAAGTGGGTCAACAACGCGGGCGGCGCGGGCGCACTCACAATCGCGATCGTCTTAATGGCGCTGGCCGGTTTTAGCGCCAACCATGGAAAGCCGCTGCAGTGGGAAAATTTTGCTTTGGGCAATTTTAAAACGCTTCCGTTGCCGACGATCGGAGTGATGTGCCTGGCCCTCGTCGGGCTTGAACTCGGCCCAGTGATGGGAGATGAGATCCGAGACTCCCGCCGTACGATTCCGCGCGGCGTGATCATTGGGGGAATCCTCTGCGTGACGATCTATCTGGGGTCGACGCTCTCGCTGCTGGTTGCGGTTCCCAAGCAGGAGATGGCTGTAGTCCAAGGGATGATGCAAGCCATCGATCGGATGAGCTCGGCGCTCGGGCTCGGCTGGATTGTGCTGCCGCTAGCGATCTTGATGGCGGCCTCTATTGTCGGTTCCACGTCTGCTTGGGTCAGCGGCTCGGCGCGCATCCTCTTTGTGTGCGGGCTGGACCGCTATTTACCCAGCTCGTTGGGCAAGATTCACAGCCGGTATGGCTCGCCGCATGTCGCCCTCAGCATGTTTGGCCTGCTGGCCTCCGCGATCGTCGCGTTGAGTTTTATCGGAGCCTCCGTGAAAGAGGCTTACCTCACATTGCTCGATCTTTCGATTGCGCTTCAAATGATCTCGTATCTTTATCTCTTTTTGACAATGGCACGGAGGGCATTTTCGGGAGAACCCGCTTCACGCTACTTCCCCACGGTAGTCCTCCGGCTCAGTTCCCTCATTGGGCTTGCCATGGCCGCATTTGGATTTCTGATGGCATTTGCGCCTACGCGTCAAATCGAATCCGTGTGGGCCTTTGAGTTGAAGATGCTCTTCACGCTGGCGCTGTTTTTGGGTTTGGCAGGCTCACTCTTTTTCTACTACTCACGGCTGAGGCCGCACACGGTCCCAGTCAAGGTGTGAAATATCGAGATGATCGCATCCATCAATCCTTTTAACGGCGAGACCATCCGGATCTACGAGGAGCACTCGCCGCCTGAAACGCAACGGCGGTTGGGGCTGTCGTGGAATGTTTTCCACCAGTACCGGCGAACGCCTTTCGAGGAGCGCGCGGCGAAGCTGTTGCGCGCGGCCGAAATCCTGGAGTCGGAGAAACGCAGGTTTGCCGAATTCATGACTGGGGAAATGGGCAAAACGATTTCGTCGGCCGAAGCCGAAGTATCGAAATCGGCGCTGGGATGCCGCTACTACGCGAACGAAGGGGAGAAGGCGCTCGCGGATGTGCGTATCGAGACAGGGGCGTCACGCAGCTACGTGCGGTTTCAGCCACTCGGCCCCGTCCTCGCGATCATGCCCTGGAATTTCCCGTTTTGGCAGGTATTTCGATTTGCGGCGCCCGCGCTCATGGCAGGCAACACGTGCCTGCTGAAGCATGCTTCCAATGTGCCCGGTTGTGCGCTAGCCATCGAGGAGATTTTGCTGCGAGCCGGATTCCCGGAAGGCGTTTTCCAGACGCTTCTACTCGAGGTAGACAAGGTAGAAGCTCTGATCCGGGACCATCGGATCGCGGCGGTAACGCTCACGGGAAGCGAAGCGTCCGGTCGGGCGGTTGCGAGCCAGGCAGGCAGCGAGATCAAGAAGACAGTGCTGGAGCTCGGCGGCAGCGATCCGTTCATCGTCATGCCTAGCGCCGATCTGCCGGAAGCCATCCGCACAGCGGTTCTCGCCCGAGTCGTCAACTACGGCCAATCCTGCATTGCGGCAAAGCGGTTCATCATTGCGGATTCCATTTACGAGACCTTCGAACGCGATTTCATAGCGGGCATGCAAGCCCTCAAGATTGGCGATCCAATGGATAGATCCACCGGGATTGGTCCGCTCGCGAACGAGCGCATCGCGGCGGCTCTGGAAAAGCAAGTGAACCGGGCAGCCGCCGCTGGCGCAAAGATTCTCACCGGCGGCAGCCGCGTGGCGGGTAGACGATGTACCTTTCAACCTACCGTGCTGACCGGCGTTCCCCGCGATTCCGAAATATTTCGGGAAGAGATCTTCGGTCCCGTTGCGATGTTATTCCGCGCGCGCGATGCCGCCGAAGCAATCGAGTTGGCGAACGACTCGCCGTTCGGATTAGGCGCCAGCGTATGGACCCGGGACGAGATGGAGCAGGCGCAGTTCATCGATGAAATCGAAACAGGACAAGTCTTCGTAAACGCCATGGTCGCTTCAGATCCGCGGCTGCCTTTCGGCGGCGTGAAACGCTCCGGCTATGGCCGCGATTGAGCGAGTTTGGCATCCGGGAGTTCGTGAATACAAAAACGATTTGGTGTAAATGATATGAATCGCGTCCCCATGTACATCAATGGACAGTTCGTGGAAGGTAACTCCAGGAAATGGTTTCCGGTCTATGATCCTTCCACCGAGCAGGTGATCGCCGAGGTCCCGGACAGTGAGGCAACCGACGTAGATCGCGCCGTAAAGGCAGCTCGCGCGGCTTTCGACACAGGCCCGTGGAGCCAGATCACGGCCCAGGAGCGGGGCAGACTCCTGTTCCGGTTGGCCGCGCGGATTCGGCAAGACAGTACGCGGCTGGCGGAACTGGAGTGTCGAAACAGCGGGAAGCCGATTGTCGAGGCAGAGTTCGACGTCGCCGATACGGCCACTTGTTTCGAATACTATGGTGGCCTCGCAACCAAGGTCCTGGGTTTCGTCAACCCGGTTCCCGATAACGCGCTCAGCCTCTCGCTAAGGGAACCTGTCGGCGTGGCTGGTCAGATTATTCCCTGGAATTATCCGCTTCTTATGGCTGCGTGGAAGCTGGCGCCCGCTCTGGCCGCCGGTTGCACCTGCATTCTAAAGCCGGCGGAGCAGACGCCGTTAACGGTTCTCGAGCTTGCCCAGTGCTTCAGTGAAATTGGATTTCCGGCCGGCGTGATCAACATCGTTACCGGTTTCGGAGACACAGCGGGCGCGCCGCTGGTAGCTCATCCCGAAGTCGACAAGATCGCGTTTACGGGCAGTGCCGCAGTCGGAAAGTTGATCGTCAAGTCCGCCGCCGACACCATGAAGCGCGTCACCATGGAGTTGGGCGGTAAATCTCCCAACATCTTCTTCGCCGACGCCGATTTTGAAGCTTCGATCGATGGGGCGCTGTTCGGCGTGTTTATCAATCAGGGAGAAGTCTGCTCGGCGGGGAGCCGGATCCTGATTCAACGGCCCATCTACAAAAAGTTTGTGGAAGCGATGGCGGAAAAGGCGAAGACGATCAAGCTAGGCCCACCACTCGACCGCGAAACGAAAATGGGCGCCCTGGTGAGCAAAGAGCAATACGATCGTGTTCGGTCCTACCAGGAGCTTGGCAAGCAGGAGGCCAGGCTGGTTGCGGGTGGCGGGCGAGCGACCGCCATGAGTGCCGGATATTACGTCGAGCCTACGATCTTTGCGGACGTGGATAACAGCGCGCGAATCGCCCGCGAAGAGATCTTCGGCCCGGTGGCTGCGCTCATCCCCTTTGAAGATGAGGCGGAGGCGATCCGCATTGCAAACGATACGCCCTACGGTTTGGCAGCCGCCGTCTGGTCGCGCGATATCTATAGGGCTTTGCGTACAGTGAAGGCGCTGCGTGCGGGCATTGTGTGGGTGAATCATATGCAGCCAACCTACGTGGAGGCGCCCTGGGGCGGCTATAAGCAGTCCGGTTACGGCCGCGAATTGGGGCCTTGGGGAATTGAGGAATATCTCGAGACAAAGCAGGTCCACATCAATCTCAACGAACAGCCCATTGGCTGGTACTGATGCCCTCGATTTCATTGAAGACGGCGATACCGGGACCGCAATCGAGGGTCCTCGCGGAGAGAAGAGATCGGGCGACGCCCCGCGCCTTGGCTCACAGCACGCCCATTTTTGTCAGCCGGGCAGAGGGCGCCATCATCGAAGATGTAGACGGAAACCGGTTCATCGATATGGCAGGCGGCATCGGCTGTCTGAATGCCGGCCACCGGCCGGCCACGGTAGTCGCGGCCATCCGGGAGCAAAGCGAACGCTTCCTGCACACTTGTTTCACGGTCATTCCCTACGAGGGATATGTGCGCCTTGCCGAGCGCTTGAATGCGCTTGCGCCCGGCAGTTCTCCCAAGAAAACGATCCTGCTCAACAGCGGCGCCGAAGCCGTCGAGAACGCGATCAAAATAGCACGGACGTATACGCGGCGTCCTGCAGTGATTTGCTTCGAAGATGCCTTTCACGGGCGGACCTACATGAGCATGTCGCTGACCAGCAAGACCCATCCTTACAAAGCCGGTTTCGAGCCGTTCGCCAGCGACATCTATCGAATCCCCTACGCGAGTTGCTACCGGTGCTCGTATTCCAAGGTTTACCCGCAGTGCCAAGTGCATTGCGCTCACGTGTTGGAAGACACGTTCCAGCGTGTAGTCGCGGCGGAATCCGTCGCTGCAATTATCGCCGAGCCGGTTCTGGGTGAAGGCGGCTTCTTCGCGCCGCCACCAGAGTTTTTCGCTATCGTGCAGGACATCTGCCGCAAATATGGAATCCTGCTGATCGCCGACGAAGTGCAGACCGGGTTCGCGCGCACCGGAAAGATGTTTGCGTGCGAGCACTACGGCATCGAGCCGGACCTATTGCTCACTGCGAAGACATTGGGCGGAGGACTTCCATTAGCCGCGGTGACGGGCAAAGCCGAGATCATGGACCACCCGGGACCTGGATCATTGGGAGGAACCTTCGGCGGCAATCCGCTGGCTTGCGAGACGGCGCTGGCTACAATCGATACGATCGAGCGGGACGGGTTGTGCCGTCGATCGGCGATTCTCGGAGAGCGATTTCACCGCCGCGCGTTGAGCTGGCAGGATCGGTTCCCGATGATCGGCGATGTGCGCGGACTCGGCGGGATGCAGGCCATGGAACTGGTGTGCGATCGTGACACGCGCGTGCCCGCCGCGGAGGAGACGAAGCAGCTAGCCAAGTATTGCTATGAGCACGGCGTGATTCTGGTGACTGCGGGATCGTACGGGAATGTGATTCGCATCCTGATGCCGCTGGTAATCACCGGCAGCGAATTCGATGAAGCGCTCGAGGTAATGGAAGAAGGCTTGGCGGTAGTGCATGGCGCGCACCCGCTCCACATGGGTTCTTGTAAGGATTTGAACTTGACCTTACGAACAGCGGCCGTTGATTCCGGAGATGTCGAAATTCAGCGCTCAAGCGTCCGCGCTGTTGTTGAGGACCGGTAGCTGACTTGGCGCACGGGTATCGATCCTGTCGAGTGAATCGCAGGTAATTACCACGGCGGCAGAGATGTTTCGTCGAAGCATGGGCTGAGTTTGCATCAATCAGAGTTGAGGCTAAATTGGCAGCGCCTCCAAGAGGGCGGAAGCCCCATCCAAGATCCATTGAAATAGGTGTTTCTATGATTCATTCGATTTATCGAGTACGTGCTTTTGAAATCGTTGCCGATTACACGCTCCGCATTCAGTTTGACGACCGGACCGAACAAACCGTCAATTTTAAACCGGTCCTTGCGGGTGAATTGTACGAGCCGCTCCGCGATCTCGAGTTGTTTAACCAGGTTGGAATCGATTGTGAGGTCGAGACTCTGGTTTGGCCTAATGGAGCGGACTTTGATCCAGCTACCCTACATGACTGGCCCACCCATGAACAAGCGTTGGGAGAACTTGCCAAACGATGGGAGTCGCAAAACTCTCCCGTTGGCCCGGGTTAAGCCATAGCTTAGTACCAGATGAGTGGGACATGCTTCAGCAGGAGTGACGGGGTCGTCACAAGTATCAGAAACTTGTGAGTGGGGTGGGCTTCAGCCCGCCTTCTGAAGCGTAGCCTGAATGCCCGGCTGAATGCCCACTTAGTTTTTCGTATGAGCGCTTAAACACAACATTTTACGGAACTTATGTTCGCAGCCGCTTCCAGCCGGCGGTCAACGCTATCGAATCTCGTGTTCATTGTTGCGCTGAGGTGGATGTACAAGGCGACGTTGGTGCCGATGCTCAGCATTACGGCAGCCACTGCGGCGATTTCATTGATCGTCATTTCCTAATCCAGTATCCCCGGAAGGGCCGGCGCCAAGCAAGTGAACGCGAACCGTAGAAGGCTACCATGGAGGAGGAGCAGAGCATAACAACTCTCGATTGGTCGCAATGCCCCGACGTGGAGAGCCTGCCGGGCAGATTAGGTGGCGCATGGGTATTTCGCGATACCAGGATGCCGGTATCCGCAGCCTGGATGCACCCGTTAGCGCGCCCGGAGGAAAAAACTCCTTGGATGCTCATTCTGTTTGACCATGTGACGCCTGCCGGAATCGCCACACGGTCGTCAAGGCGAAAGATCGTGGATGGGACAAACTAAGCAACGGCGATTGCTCGCGGAAGCGGAGCGGGCTGGTTTCGACGCGCTTCTTACCGCCGGCAAAAACATGCGTTATCAGCAGAACCTTACGGGCCGCGGAATAGGCATCGTGGGGTTGAGCACTCCGCAATGGCCGGTTGTGCGATTGCATCTCGACGAGATTGCTGCCGCTTTAGACGGCATTACGCCGGGCCGTTACGCCGAGGTCGATCTATCCGTCAAACCCACTAGCGTAGCCAAAGGTAGCTCGTCCTAGCACCGGATATCTGCAACAACCAACACAGGCAAGAATGCCTGTGTCTGGAGTTTCTACATTTTCAGGTGGGGCAGGTTGCTAACCTGCGGGCCGATTGGCAAACGGCCCCGGCGCTGGACCAGAGGAACGCTTCAGGGGTAGCAACCAACCCAGCCCATAATGAGCGATCTTCCCGAATTCGATTTGATCGCGCACCAGATGGTCGTAACTTTCATCTTCCCAAAAGGGCCGCCCCGTAAGCTTCCGAAATTCATTGGCTTTCCTAACAGTAAACCTCTTGAGCGAATGCATGGCCTTCGAGACAGCAACGCTTGGCGTGA
>JBPCOQ010000023.1:0-93504 GCA_051000095.1 Bryobacteraceae bacterium
CGCTCTATCGCTGTCCAGATGAGACGATAGACATCTTCTACCGGCTGAATTGCACCAAGCGAGGTACCCACACGTTCAGAATACCCGCCGATCAGGATCCCCACTTTTATGACCCAGTAGTACTAGCCTAGGCCGCCGCTTGCGGTAGCCGTTCGATACGAACGCGTACGATTCGGTGGCGATCCAGGGCGGTGATGGTGAACCTTCGTCCGCCATATTCGAGCGATTCATTTTCCTTAGGGATGTAGCCAAGCTGGTACATCAGGAACCCCGCCAGTGTTTCGAAGCCAACATCGCCGGGCAACTCGAGACCGTATTGGTTATCGAGATCGCGGATCGTGGTGCTACCCTCTAATTCCAGCACATCCGATAGGACCAAAGGCGCCGGCCGTTGCACGTCGTGTTCATCGCCGATCTCGCCGAAGATCTGCTCGAGAACGTCTTCCAGTGTCACGAGACCGGCAATCGTGCCAAATTCGTCCACCACCATGGCCATGTGTTGGTGCGTGGTGCGAAACTCATCGATTAAATCGTGCAGCGCTTTGGTCTCGGGCGCCACCGGCATTTCGCGAAGGATGTTCCGCAGCCGGAACGCGCGCGGCAGCTTGCGTCTCTCCTGAGCGGCGCGGCGCTCCGCCCACATCGCCATCAGGTCCTTATAATGGACGTACCCGATGATCGATTCCGGGCTGTTCTCATACACCGGCAGGCGGGAGAATTGATGTTCGCGCATGACGCGCAGTACTGTTTCTAAGTTCGCGTCCACGGAAACGGAAACAATCGCGTTGCGCGGCACCATGATTTCGCGAACCGAGTAGTCGTGCAGATCGAGCAAAGCCTGAATCGCGTCCTCTTCGAACTCTTTGAGATGGCCCTCGCTGCGGCTGGATTGAACGATGAACTTCAACTCTTCCGCCGAGTGGCCGCCGCCGCTATGTTCGCCGCGCAATCCGATGAGCCGGGACACCGCGGCGGCTGACCGCTCGGAAACCAGGACGAACGGCGCCGATATGCGCTCGAACAACAGCAAAGCCGGGGCCACCAGTAATGCGAGGCGGTCCGCTTTTTCAAGCGCCAGATTTTTCGGCACCACTTCGCCGATCACCACGTGCGCGTAGCTCATCAACAGGAATGCGATTGTGAAAGCGATCACGTGGATAAACGGAGCAATGTGCTCTCCGCCGGCCGGATGAACGATGCAGATGATGATTTCGTAGATGGTGCCCTCGCCGGCCCAACCCAACCCGAGGCTGGCGAGGGTAACGCCCACTTGCGTGACGGAGAGAAGCCGGGCGGGATTCGCGAGCAGGCTGAGAGCGGCGTTGGCAGCGGCATTTCCTTGTTCGGCGAGAGAGCGCAGCTTACTTTTGCGCACCGAGACCAACGAAACTTCGGCGGCGGCGAAGAACCCGTTTACGATGAGAATCGCGATAAGGATGAGGAGGCGGTAAGCCATTGGAATGTGGGATATGCTTTAGCTTGTCCCAATTGTTTCAGAGGACAAGCTGAAGCATGTCCCACCTCAAATACATCAACTTGAGCATAGCGGTTTTGGTTGTAGCCGTCCTTGCCGCCATCTACTGGGTGGCATTCCGGCCTCTGCCGCAAACTTCGGGTGAGCTCGCGGCGCCAATTTCGGGAAGAGCCACGGTGACGCGAGATGTACTGGGCATTCCACACATCTCAGCGGCCACTCTCGACGACGCGTTCTTCCTGCAAGGGTTCGTGACTGCGCAGGATCGGCTTTGGCAGATGGACGCCCTCAGGCGTCTGGCTGCGGGTGAACTGTCGGAAGTGGTCGGCGGTGCGGCCCTTGAGTCCGACCGCGACGCTCGCCGCCTTCGGATGCGACGCACGGCTGAGGCGCATTATCGAACGCTGCCTCCGGCCGACAGAGCCGTATTTGCCGCGTATGCGCGCGGGGTCAATTACTTTATCCAAACGCACCTCGACCGCCTTCCGCTCGAATTCACGGTGTTGCGCTATGATCCTCGCCCGTGGAGCGTCGTCGATTCATTACTCGCGGGCTTGCAGATGTATCGCAATCTCACCACTACTTACCGGGATGAACTGAAGAAACAGACCATGCTTGCGGGCGGCGATCCAGCCAAGGTGAATTTTCTGTTTCCATCCTGGAGCGGCCGCGAGTTTCAGCCTGGCTCGAACGCCTGGGCCATCTCAGGGACGCATACTGCCAGCGGCAAGCCGCTGCTGGCGAACGATCCGCATCTGGAATACACCGTGCCGGCCACCTGGTACCAGGTTCATTTGCAGGCGCCCGGTCTCAACGTGACCGGCGTCTCTCTTCCCGGCGTGCCTTGCGTGGTGGTCGGCCACAACGAGCGCATTGCCTGGGGAGTTACCAATCTCGGCTTCGACGTGGAGGATCTCTATCGCGAGAAGCTGGATCCAAATACCGGGCGATACTTATTCAGCGGCCGGCAGGAGCAGGCGCGATTCGAGCGCGAACTGATTCCGGTAAAGGGTGCAAAAGCGGTGGAGTTCTCGCAATGGGTGACGCGGCACGGACCGGTGCTGGCCTCCGAGAATGGCCAGTATTACGCTCTGCGCTGGGCCGCATCGGAGCCGGGCTCATTTCAGTTTCCGTTCGCCGATCTCAATCGCGCGCGCAACTGGCGGGAGTTTACAGCCGCGCTGTCGCGCTTTCCGGGTCCGGGGCAGAACTTTGTGTATGCGGACATGGACGGCAACATCGGTTACCATGCGACCGGAATGCTGCCAGTCAGAAGAGGTTACGACGGCTCGACTCCAGCGGACGGCAGCTCCGGCGAGTTCGAGTGGGACGGGTTCATCAGCTTCGAAGAATTGCCGTCGTTTTACAACCCGCCCTCCGGTCTGATCGTGACGGCGAACCAGAATCCATTCCCAGCCGGCTATCCCCACCCGGTGCATGGCGACTTCGCGCCGCCTTACCGGTCGAGGCAGATTCGCGATCTGTTGTCGGCCCGCAATGGTTTTAAGCCGGAAGAAATGCTGGTTGTACAAAAGGACGTTTACTCCGCGTTTTTGCATTTTCTGGCGAAGCAGGTCGTCGCGGCTTATGACCGGCATCATTCGGGTAGCGCTCCAGCGCAGGATGCGGTGGAATTGCTGCGCCGCTGGAATGGCCAGGTCGAGAAGGGCACGCCGGCGCCGATGATCGCCGCGCTTACATACCTGCAATATCGAAAGCGCATCGCCGAAGTAGCGTCTCCGGGAAAGAGCAATTTGTATGAAGTACAAATGGCGCCCGCAATGTTGCAGCAGATACTCGAAGCGAAGGGCCGTGGGTGGTTTTCCGATCCCGATTCCGTGTTGCTGCAGTGCCTCGCCGGTGCGCTCGACGAGGGGCGCCGCTTGCAGGGCGGCAAAATAGCGAACTGGGATTATGGACTTTATAATGAGCTGACGATTCAACAGCCGGTCGGCAATCGGCTCCCATTCGTGGGAAGCTATTTCAACGTGGGGCCGATTCCAATGAGTGGCGCGTCAACGACTGTGAAGCAAACCACGCGTAAGCTGGGGCCTTCGATGCGATTCGTCGCCGACCTTTCGGACTGGGAGAAATCGCTGAACAATCTGACCGTAGGAGAATCGGGGCAGATTTTGTCGTCACATTACCGCGACCAGTGGAACGCTTACTATGTGGGACGAAGCTTCCCCATGCAGTTTGGCAAAATCGATGCAAAGCAAACGCTCACAATCCATCCTTGAACTCGATCGGTTGCTCGGTCCGCGCGGATACCTGCACCGTCCGGAAGACCTGACGCTATACGAGTACGACGGCGGCGTCGATAAAGCCAGGCCGGAGTTGGTGGTATTTCCGCAATCGACGTCCGATGTCGTCGCGATCGTCAAACTTGCAAACGAGCGCGATATCCCGATCGTGGGCCGCGGGGCGGGTACGGGGCTCAGCGGAGGCGCAATCCCGCGCGCTGGAGGAATTGTTATCTCCTTTGCGCGCATGAACCGGATACTCGAGATCGACCTCGACAACGAGCGCGCGGTTGTTGAGCCCGGCGTGGTGAATCTCGACATCAGCAACGCGGTGGCGGGCGAGGGTTATTTTTTCGCGCCCGATCCTTCCAGCCAGCGTGCCTGTACAATCGGCGGAAACGTAGCAGAAAATTCGGGCGGCCCGCACACGCTGTGCTACGGCGTCACCACGAACCACGTGCTGGGTTTGGAGGCTGTGTTGCCGGATGCTTCCGTGATCCTCACGGGCGGCTTGGCCGCGGATCCATCCGGCTATGATCTGACCGGGCTCTTGACGGGATCGGAAGGAACCATGGCCTTGGTGACCAAAATCCTGGTTCGTTTGCTACGGAAACCGGAGACAGTAAAAACAATTCTCGCCATCTACGACACCGTCGATCACTGCGCCGATACGGTGGCGGAGATCACCGCGCGCGCGATCACGCCGGCTGCTATCGAGATGCTGGATGGCGTAATGCTGCGAATGGTGGAGGAGGCCACTCACGCCGGTTATCCCATGGATGCCGCGGCGGTGTTGCTGATCGAGCTGGAAGGTTTGACCGAAGCAGTGGAGGAACAGGCGGAACAGGTTCGGGATGCCTGCGCGGCCTGCCATGCGCGTGAGTTTCGAATCGCGCGGACCACCGATGAGCGTGAGCTGCTCTGGAAAGGCCGCAAGAACGCATTCGGAGCGGTCGGCCGTGTCAGTCCTTCGTACTACGTGCAGGATGGCGTGGTGCCGCGGCGTCAAATTGCGCCCACGTTGCGGCACATCCAAGAGGTCTCAGAGAAATATGGGCTGGCCATCAGCAACATCTTTCACGCTGGCGATGGCAACATGCACCCCATCATTCTATTTGACGCGCGCAAACCCGGCGAATTGGGGCGGGCCAGGGAGGCGGGCGATGAGATCCTTCGCTTCTGCATTGCCTCGGGTGGATCGATCACTGGCGAGCACGGCGTTGGCATGGAAAAGATGGAGTTGATCGGCGAGCAGTTCTCCGATGACAGTCTGGAGATGATCCGCCGGTTCAAGAATCTGTTCGATCCAACTTGCCGGCTGAACCCCGGCAAGGTGCTGCCGACGGGCAAAGGGTGCATGGAGATCCGCCAGCCACCCAATATGACGATCTAGCTATGACGATCTAGCTATGACGATCTAGCGCGCGTGGCCGGCTCGCATCCGCTTGGACGCAAGTGCTAAAACCACCATGACCGGCAGTACCAATGACCAGGAAACCGGCTCTGGCACCGCTGGACCGGACGCGGGTCCTACGCGGAACGATCCCGAATTATCGTCAAAACAGCCGGTGCAATCGCTCACCTTGAGGGTAAGATTGGTTCCATTGCTGAGCCCCGCGAATCCACTTCCAAAGATACTCCCAAGCGTTGCCGTCGAGTTGAGTGTTGTCGGTGCCGCTGAGTTTCCAAGCCCATTAGCTGCATTCGACGGAAACAACTGGAAGAATCCGAGCGTGCTATTTCCTATCAGAAGCGCTCCGAAATTCCCCATCGAGAGATTCGGTGACACTTGACCGGGAACGTTTCCGGTGTTTGTCAGGGGCGGGGCGGTGATGATCCCGGCCGCATTCGATGTGAAGCGCCCGCTAGCCAGATCCACGGTCCCGGTCGTCGCCGCGGATATTGTATCCACAGCTAAGAAATTCCCCACGACGGCGAAATTCACTCCCGAGCCGTTGGTTCCGAGGACGGTTGTGCTCGGCACCACCAGCGTCGCGGCGAAAGCGCTCGCAAATAGCGTACTCAAAACGGTGGCCGCAAAGGGCTTCACCAATGTCATGTTTTTTCCTCCAGTGCCTATTATTGCCTATTGATGCTCGGTTCCTTCAAGACGTTTCTAATTTGGTACTGTGATTTAAGTACTATCAGTAATATGCTCCCGGTCGGCAATTCCTGGCGAATTTCGCCTTTGCGGCAGTACTTCGCGGCGCACGATGTCCTTGGGAGAAGGTGTCGATCACGCCCGGCGAGCCGATCCCGGAGTCTGAAACGCGCAGGGAGGCCGTTCGAAAAGATAGCCGCTGTTGTTCGCAGTCTTTCGGACGCCGCATCGCTCGACAAATGGCTGACCGGTCCGGAGAAGTGATTCAGGATACCCGGCATAACACTCCGCATGTCGAAGCCGGAGGAACACAGCGAAGCGAATCGCAACGCTGTGGCCGTCTTTGGTATAAGCTGATTCCTTATGCTGATCCTGGCCGCTATCCTCGCGATCTTCGTTTACGGAATGATCGCCGCGATGTTAGGCACTATTCTGCCCGACCTTTCCTCGCGCTTTCACCTCTCGCCGAAACAGAACGGGACAATCGCGTTTGCGCAGGCAATGGGGCTGATCATTGCGTCGGTTTCGGTCGGCCCGCTGATCGACAACCAGGGCAAGAAAGTCGGCCTGTTGTTGGGCTTGGGCATCATCACCGTCGCGCTGTTCTTGCTGCCGAAATCCACCGGCTTCGGCAGCGTGGCTTCTTATCTGTTTCTGCTGGGTTTCGGAGGCGGCATCATAGTAACCGCCGCGAACGCGCTGGTTAGCGACATCAGTCCGGCGCGCCGCGGCACCACGCTCAACCTGCTCAACCTGTTCTTCGGACTAGGCGGCCTTGCCACCCCGTTCATCTCGGCCAATCTGCTCAAACGGAACTCGGTCAAGCTCTGTTATTTAGTCGCCACATTGACCGCGGTCACGTTGGTGCTTCACATTCTCACGCCGATGCCCGCGCCCACGGGCGAGAAGAGCTTTGTGTTCTCGGAAGCCGGTTCGCTGCTCGATAAGCCACAGCTTTGGCTCCTGGCACTATTTCTTTTCCTCTATGTGTCGTCGGAGGTAGGCGTATGGAACTGGCTGACGCGCCACCTGATCGCGCAGGGCATTCCGGAACCTCGCGCCCTCAACATACTGTCTCTAGGCTTCGCGCTTGGACTGCTGTTGGGCCGGGTCGCGGTTTCACCCATCCTGATCAGCGTCTCCGCCTTAACTGTGACCTTGTGCGCCGCGATCGCCATGGCCGTGACTACATATTTCATGCTTCGGACCAAAGACCCGAAAGTCGCGTGGATTTTGGTGTTCCTGGCTGGCGTGGCGATGGCGCCGGTATTCCCGACAACCCTCGCGATCGTGGGAGACAACTTTCCGCGCATGACCGCGACCGCGATGGGCATCGTGATCACGTTCGGATGGATCGGCTTGGCGGTCAGCTCGAACGTCATTGGTGCAATCGCCGGTCCGGATCCGCGAAGACTGAAGACTGCACTGCTGGTGTTACCAGGCGCCGCCGTGCTGATGATCTGCGTCAACCTGGCCCTGCACGCGCTGAAGTAGCAGTGTCTCAGACCAACACAGGCTGGAAGGCCTGTGCCACATTACCGTATTCACTGTATGGGCCCTTGAAGTCCTCGACATGTCCACCTTCCACATGCCAGATCCGGGTGGCGACTTCGTCGATGATATCGTGATCGTGCGTCACCAGCAGCACTGTCCCCTCATACCGCTGGAGGGCGATGTTGAGCGCGTTGATCGATTCCAGATCCAGATGGTTGGTTGGCTCGTCCAATATTAGAAAGTTCGGCTTCTGTAGCATCAGCCGGCAGAAGATCAGCCGCGCCGCCTCGCCGCCCGAAAGCGCCTGCGTTGGCTTCAGCGCGTCCTCACCGCTGAACAGCATCTGGCCAAGCAATCCGCGCAGCTCCTCCTGCGAGGCTTGCAGATCCCACTGGTGCAGCCACTCGATGGCCGTTGTACCTTTGACAATGCTGTCGGTGTGGTCCTGCGCAAAATAGCCCACCGCCACTTCATGCCCCCATGTCACCGAGCCCCCGTCAATCGGAAACTGCCGCGCGGTATCCTCGATGTACCCGGTGGCGTTGCGCATCAATGATTTCAGCAGCGTAGTTTTGCCCGCACCATTGCGGCCCAGAATGGCGACTTTTTCGCCACGAGCCAGACTCGCTGTGAACGGCTGAATCACCTTCAAACCATCGTAAGATTTCGAGAGCCCCTTCAATTCGAGCGGATGCCGTCCCGAAGGCCGCTTCATGTCGAAACGAATATACGGGCGTTGGATATTGGATCTCGCGAGTTCCGAGGTCTGCAGTCTTTCGACTTCTTTCTTGCGGGAGGTCACCTGCGAAGAACGCGTCCCGGCTGAAAAGCGCGCGATGAATTCATTCAACTGCGCAATCTTTTTATCGCGCTGCGCATTTTCGGATTCAATGCGGGAGCGGATCTGTGTCTTGGCCAGCACCATATCGTCATACCCGCCCGTGTACATGATCACGGTTTGGTAGTCGATGTCGGCGATGTGTGTGCAGACACTGTTCAGAAAGTGCCGGTCGTGCGAGATGACAATCAGCGCGCCCGTATAGTTGCGCAGATAATCCTGCAGCCAGTGCACGGAATCGAGATCCAGGTGATTGGTCGGCTCGTCCAGCAGCAACGCTTGCGGGTTGCCGAAGAGCGCCTGCGCGAGCAGCACGCGGACTTTCTGGCCGCCCTGCAATTCACTCATCTTGCGCTCGTGCAGCGCGTCGTCCACTCCGAGACCTTGGAGCAGTACCGCGGCGTCCGGTTCAGCCGTATAGCCGCCCTCTTCGCCGACAATGCCTTCCAGTTCGCCTAGACGCATGCCGTCTTCGTCGGTCAGCAGATCGTGGGGCTTGCCGTACAGCGCATCCCGCTCGGCAAGCGCTTTCCACAGCGGCGGATTCCCCATGATGACGGTATCGATCGCGCGAAAATCGTCGAACGCGAACTGATCCTGCCGCAGCACGCCCATCTTCTTCGGACGGGTGATCGACCCTTTGGACGGCTCAATCTCGCCAGTGAGGATCTTCATTAAGGTGGATTTACCGGCCCCATTCGGCCCGGTAATGGCGTAACGCCGCCCGGCAAGAAACGTGCACGTGACGTCTTCAAACAGAATTCTGGCGCCGAAGCGCATGGAAATGGAACTTACAGAGAGCAAAGCTACTACCAGTCTACCGCGACCTCAAAGAACCGTGGCTTGAGTGACACAGGCATTCTTGCCTGTTTTTATGGGCGCGGGATCGTCCACCAAAGGCGATGAAAAGCAGTGAGTGGAGTAGGCGGTTTCGCCTGCTCCGCAGGCCAACGGCCTGCTCCACTCTCCTCGCAGCACGGAAGGTTTTTCGAGAGTGTGTTGCACTTAGACGAAGATCCGATGTTTTCGTCCCCGTTCTGCCCCAACTGGAGGGCCCGGGATCACCTCATGCCGGCGGCCATCTGGTACGATCTCGTGATGATAACTGAAGAACTGAGCCCGGATCAGGAAATCCGGAATACCATTGAACGGCTCGTCGATCGAGGAAGCGAGTTTGATTTGGCTTCACTCGAGGATATTTACGACCCCGCCCAATATATTTTGTTCGTACGCGCCGGTGGAACCATCGATCGAGTGCCGCGTGCACAAACCTTAGATCGCTTTCGTGAGCTCCGGCAGACCAGCGCGCCATTCTTCCGTAAAGAATTTGACGTCTTACAATATCGAAATCGAACGCGATTCCGCACTGGCTCTCTTGCGCCGTCGCATGAGCCTTAGTGAGCCGTCTGTTCTGTACGAACTGCGCTTGGCTCGCCGAAGCGATGGATGGAAGATCACTGGCGAAACGGTCGTTCCTTGGCCGGAGTGACCCGAACGATGCCCGGCGGCGAAATTGTCCCTCACTCATTCAGGCCATCGAACCCTTGCTATAATGTGGGTTCCAAATGCTCCCTACCACCCAGGGCGATAGCTCTTTAGAAAAGAAGATCATCCTGCTGCGGCCCCGCGGCTTTTGTGCTGGCGTGGTACGCGCGATTGATGTCGTCAAGATCGTTCTCGATCTGTATGGCGCGCCCGTTTACGTTCGAAAAGAGATTGTGCACAACCGCCACGTGGTGGAGGAGCTTCGACAGGCCGGGGCGATTTTCGTGGAAGAGCTGAGCGAGGTGCCCGAAGGCGCGCGCGTCATCTTCAGCGCCCATGGCGTTTCGCCCGCCGTTCGCCAGGAAGCGAAGCAGCGCAACCTACAGGTGATCGACGCCACCTGCCCGCTCGTTACGAAAGTGCATTTCGAAGCCGTGAAGTTCGCGCGTGAAGATTACACCATCGTGCTGATCGGCCACGCGGGACACGATGAAGTCATCGGTACTCTCGGCGAAGCGCCGGAATCCACGGTCCTCGTTTCCTCCGTGGAAGATGTTGACAAGCTTATCGTCAAGAATCCGGAGCGGATGTCGTATCTGACGCAAACCACGCTCAGTCTCGACGAGACCAAGGACATTGTCCAACGCTTGAAAGAGCGGTTCCCGTCCGTGAAAGGACCGAAAACGCAGGACATCTGCTACGCCACGGAAAACCGGCAGTTGGGCGTTAAGGCAGTGGCTCCGTTGTGCGACGTGCTGCTGGTTGTGGGATCGCAGAACAGCTCCAATTCCCGGCGGCTGGTGGAGGTATGCCAGAACGAAGGCGTTCCCTCGTACCTGCTCGACGACAGCGGTGAAGTGAATCCGGCGTGGCTCGAGCACTGCCAAACTGTCGCCGTCACGGCTGGCGCATCCGCTCCGGAGAATCTGGTGCAGGAATTAATCGACCGGCTGCGAACCGACTTCGGTTTCGCATCGATGGAAGAAATGGAGCTCAAGGAAGAAGACGTCCGCTTTCATTTGCCGGCTAATCTCGAGCGGTCCGCCATGAGGCTCGAAACTATCCGGGTATGAGTCCCGGCGTTCAGATCGCAGACACCCTGGTAGCCGCGACGGCCCGAGCGGCGCAGCGAGCGGCGGAGTTTCTTCTGAGCATCCAGGACAACCAGGGGTACTGGTGGGCGGAGCTCACCGCCGATACCACTCTTGAATCCGATTACATTTTGCTGCAGCTCTGGCTTCATCCGCCAGTGAACGGCATTTGGAATCCGCCGGCTCGGCCGCAAATTGACAAAGCGATCGCGTCGATTCTCGCGCGGCAATTGGAAGATGGCGGGTTCAATATCTATCCGGAAGGTCCCTCCGAGGTCAGCGCTACAGTGAAAGCGTACTTCGCGCTGAAGCTTGCGGGAATGGACTTCCACGACCAGCGGCTGGCGCGGGCGCGCGAGCGCATTCTCACTCTGGGCGGCATTCAGGCCGCCAACAGCTACGTCAAAATCAATCTCAGCCTGTTCGATCTCTACCCGCGCGAGTATGCACCCTCGGTGCCGCCGGAGATCATGCTGCTGCCGGGCAAGTTTATCTACCAGATGTCTTCCTGGACGCGCGCGATCGTGATTCCGCTTGCGATCGTGCACGCGCTGAATCCAAAACGTCCGGTACCGGCCGGATTTGATCTCAAGGAGCTGATTCTTCCCGGCGTGAGTCTCAACTTCGCGCGAGACCCGCAGCGGTTCACCTGGCGCAACGTCTTCCTCAAACTCGACAAGGCGCTGAAGTTTTGGGAACGGCACGGGTCGAAGAGTCTGCGGCAGCGCGCCCTGCGCCAGGCCGAGCAGTGGATGATCGAGCACACGCAGGTTAGCGACGGAGTGGCCGGCATCTACCCGCCCATGATGTACGTCATCATGGCGCTCGATATGCTGGGCTATGCGGCGGATCACCCGCATCGTATCGAGGCGCAGAAGCAGTTCGACAATCTGATGGTGGATGACGGTAACCGGTTTTTTTACCAGCCGTGCTTTTCGGTAGTGTGGGACACTGCCATCGCAGCCTTCGCTCTGGGTGAATCGGAAGCTGCGCCCTCACACGCTCTCCGTAAGTGTGCCGATTGGCTGCTCACCAAAGAAGTTCGCCGCAAAGGCGACTGGTCTCAGAAGCGCCCCAAAACAGAGCCCTCCGGGTGGTACTTTGAATTCGCCAACGAATTTTATCCCGACATCGACGACACCGCCATGGTTCTGCTCGCGCTGAACCGGTGCCGGGCCTCGAATCCGGAGGCCCAGCAAGCCACCGAGCAGCGAGCGATCAAATGGCTGCTCGACATGCAATCGAAAGACGGCGGATGGGCGGCCTTCGATGTCGATAATAACTGGGTTCCTCTCAGTTATGTCCCGTTCGCCGATCACAACGCGATGCTCGATCCAACCTGTCCGGACATCACCGGCAGAGTGCTCGAGGCATTAAGCGCGTTCGGCTTCGATTCGTCCCACCAGGCGATGCGCAAGGGCATGAACTATCTGCTCGAAACGCAGGAGCAGGATGGAAGCTGGTACGGCCGTTGGGGGGTGGATTACGTTTACGGTACCTTCCTCGCTTTGCGCGGATTAAAAGCCGGCGGAGTGAGCGACCGTGAAGCGCCGGTCCAGCGCGCGCTGGAGTGGGTTCGCGCCAATCAGAATTTCGACGGAGGCTGGGGCGAAAGCTGTGCCAGCTATAACGGCAATGGTTTTGTAGCGGCGCCCAGCACGCCTTCGCAGACCGCCTGGGCCATTCTTGCGCTGCTGGCCGGGGGCGACACCACCAGCACGACGCTGCGCGATGGCATCGATTATCTGATCCGCACGCAGCGCCCGGACGGAAGCTGGAATGAAAATCTGGCCACCGGAACCGGTTTCCCTAAAGTCTTTTATCTGTCCTACCATCTCTATCGCAACTCTTTCCCGCTTCTGGCGCTGAACTCCTTTCTCAAAGAGAAGTCGGGATACAGCAGCCGTCAGTGAAGCCGGCGCTGGTCACTGGCGCGACTGGCTTTATCGGATGGCACGTCGCGAGGCGGCTGATCGAACGCGGTCACACGGTTCGAGCCTTGGTGCGGCCCGGTAAGAGAGTCCCCGAGATCGAAGTGGAAACAGTGGAAGGCGATCTGCGCGACCCCGCTTCGCTGCAGCGCGCAGTCTCGGGCTGCTCCGTGGTGTATCACCTGGCTGCCGATTACCGGCTGTGGGCCAAGGACCCTCGCGAGCTTTACCGGTCGAACGTAGAGGGCACGCGCGCTCTCTTGCAAGCCGCCCGCGATGCTGGAGTGGATCGAGTAGTTTACACCAGCACGGTCGGCTGCATTGGTATGCAAGACGGCAAAATCGGTGACGAGAATAGCCCGGTCACGCTGAACGAAATGACAGGCGCTTATAAGCGCTCCAAGTTTCAGGCGGAGCAGGTAGCGATCGAGTTCGCGCGCTCCGGGCTCCCCGTCGTGATTGTCAATCCGACCGCGCCTGTGGGGGACCACGACTTCAAACCGACACCTACGGGCAAAATCATCGTCGATTTCTTGCGGGGCGCCATGCCGGCCTTTGTGGATACGGGCCTCAACCTGGTAGACGTCCGGGATACGGCGGAGGGCCACATCCTGGCTTGCGAGCGCGGCAAGCCCGGAGAGCGCTACATCCTGGGCTGCGATAATCTTACATTAGAAGGAATCTTCAGGCATCTGGAGGGAATCAGTGGAGTGGAGGCTCCGCGTTGGCGCATACCTTATGCAGTCGCCTATGCCGCGGGTGTAGTTAGCACTGGTTGGGCGAACGTGACCGGCTTAGCCCCGCGAGCGCCGCTGGACGCGGTGAGAATGGCTCGCAAGAAAATGTTCGTTTCACTGGAGAAGGCGAGGCGCGAGTTAGGCTTTTCGCCTGGACCCGTGGATGGCGCCTTAAAGCGTGCAGTCAATTGGTTCCGCGCGAACGGTTACGTGTGATCGGTTTCGTCGCCGCTGAGAGTCGAGAGTTCAGGGGATTGCGGCGGCATCTCAGCAAAGAACGGAAGCTTCGGCTGGGCTTGCAGTGGGCTGTTTCAGGCGAGCTGAACGGCGATCTGGTGATTCTCGCTGCGAATGGTCCCGGCCCGCTACTGGCCAGGTACGCGGCACAGGCGATCGGAGAAGTCGGAAATTTGACGGCACTGGTGAGCTATGGGTTTTGTGGGGCGCTCAATCCCGCGTTGTCTCTGAACGACATTGTTCTAGGCGGGGTTCTGTCGATTGATCGCGTCGTTGTGACCGCTGCGGAAAAGGCCGAGCTTCGCGCTAGCGGAGCCGATGCCATCGAGATGGAGGCGGCCGGCGTGGCAGCTTATGCCACCGAGCGCGAGATCCCACTGTTTTACGCCCGCGTGGTAACCGATACGGCTACCGAAGATCTGCCATTCGATTTTAATCTCGTGCGGGACGCTCAGGGCCGATTCAGCCGCGCGAAGATTCTAGCCCAAGCCGCTTTGAGTCCCCGGCTTTTCCCGAGACTGATCGAGTTCAACCATCGCGTGAAGGCAGCTTCAAATGCCCTAGGAGACTTTGTTGCCCACCATCGATTCTGAAGTGATGCGGGCGGCCGTCTATACCGGGCAAAGCACCGTGGTCGTCCGGTCTATCCAGAAACCCGCGATTGGCCCGGGCGAGATACTGATCCAGGTGGAAAGCTGCGGTATCTGCCACACCGACCTCAAGAAAATTGAGCATAACCTGCTCGCCGCTCCCCGTATTTACGGACACGAAACTGCCGGAATTGTAGCCGCCACCGGCGCCGGAGTTCGTGACTGTGCCGTGGGTGACCGCGTCATCGTGTTCCATCACATCCCGTGCATGGAATGCTTCTACTGCCGCCATCGATTATATGCCCAGTGTCCGGTCTATAAGAAAGTGGGAGTCACGGCCGGCTTTGAGCCTGCAGGCGGAGGCTTCTCGCAATACGTACGCGTGATGGACTGGATCGTGCGCCGCGGCGTCGAAAAAATCCCGGAAGGCGTCAGCTACGACCGCGCCTGTTTCGTCGAGCCCCTGAACACCTGCCTGAAGGGCGTCGTGCAACTCGACCCCCATCCTGACGATGTGGTTGTAATTCTCGGACAAGGCCCCATCGGTTTGCTATTCACGATGCTGGTCAAGCGGACCGGTGCGACCATGGTTACGACTGACACCATGCCACACCGGCGCGAATTGTCGACGCAGTTCGGGGCTGCTTGCGCTCTCGACCCCAGGGACCCGGACCTGCAAACCCGGATCATGGATATGACCGGCGGACGCGGCGCCGACTCCGTGATCGTAGCCGCCTCGGCGGCCGGGATCGTCGGGCAGGCTGTCAGCTATACCCGCCCCGGCAGCCGTATCCTGCTTTTCGCGCAAACTTCCCATCAGGAGCGCGTCGAATTATCGGGCGCCGACATCTGTATGGGAGAGCGGACTTTATTCGGGTCCTACAGCGCCTCGGTCGATTTGCAAAAAGCTTCCGCTAAACTGGTATTTGACGGAGAATTACCACTGGATAATCTGATTTCTCACCGTGTCCCCTTGGACCAGATCCGCGCGGGTATCGATCTCGCGTTGCATCCGGAACCTAAATCGTTGAAAATTATAGTGCAGCCCCAAAGGTGGTCTTAGTCGCGATGAGGTGGTCATAGTGGAGAATCAGATGATGGCCGCCGTTCTCTACGGCAAGGAGCATTTGCAGGTAGAGGCGGTGGAAGTGCCTGAAATTGGAAGCGGAGATGTGCTCGTTCGCGTGAAAACTGCGTTGACGTGCGGAACGGATGTGAAAGTATTCCGCCGCGGTTATCACGCCCGCATGATCGTACCTCCGGCTTTATTCGGGCATGAGCTCGCTGGCGACATCGTTGCGGTTGGCGAGGACGTGCGCGGGTTCCGTGTGGGACAGCGTGTAGTCGCCGCGAACTCGGCCCCTTGCCAGGAATGCTTTTATTGCCGCCGCGGAAACGAAAATCTTTGCGACGATCTGCTGTTCAACAACGGAGCCTACGCTGAATATATCCGTATACCGGCCCGCATCGTACAGCGCAATCTGTATCATGTGCCGGCCCACGTCACTTATCAGGATGCCGCTTTGATTGAGCCGCTGGCCTGCGTGATCCGTGGGCTGGAAGAAACGGAGCTCCGTTCGGGGGATAGCGTGGCCGTTATCGGCCTCGGTCCCATCGGCTTGATGTTTGTCCGGCTTGCGAAACTCTGTGGAGCTCGCGTCCTGGCCATTGGACGGCGTCAGACTCAGCTCGATCGCGCCGCCAGCATGGGCGCGCATGAGCTGCTCATTTCGTCCGATACGGATACCATGGTGCGGGAGGTGCGTGCACTCACCGGCGGCCGTGGAGCCGATATCGCGATCGAAGCGGTGGGCCACCCGGACGCCTGGGACACTGCTGTCCGGATACTTCGCCGCGGCGGCACGGTCAATTTCTTCGGAGGCTGTCCCAACGACAGCCGCATCAGCCTTGACACTTCGCTAATGCATTACTCCGAGATCACTTGTAAAGCGAGTTTCCACCACACTCCCGGGCATATTCAGAAGGCTCTCGAAATTGTGAGCCGGGGCGATATTAGCGCGCGCGATTTTGTCAATCGGGTGGAGCCGCTTACCAATCTCCTCGATGTCATGCGGCACCTCATGAGCCACAATGGCCACATGAAGACCGCGATCATTCCGTAAACGTGCCGCTCGCTCCCAAAGAGTTTGTTCACTCCGAGGCGGCGCTCAGCGATACTTACACGATTGGGCAAGCCGAAGAGTATACGCGCTGGCTCGCGACCAGGCACTACGAAAACTTTCACGTCGTTTCGTTCCTGCTCCCCAAGCGGCTCCATCAGGATTTCTACAATGTCTACTCATTCTGCCGGTGGGCGGACGATCTCGGCGATGAAATGGGCGATCCTGGCGAGAGCTTAAAACTGCTGGCCTGGTGGCGCAGCGAGCTCGAAGCTATGTATCGCGGCGAGGTCAAGCACCCGGTATTCGTGGCACTACGGGGTACGGCTCGAAAACATGCGTTGCCGATGGAGCTGTTTTCGGACCTGATCGCGGCCTTTATTCAGGATCAAACCACCACTCGCTACCAGACCTGGGACCAGTTGTTTGGTTACTGCCGCAACTCCGCGAATCCGGTGGGACGCCTGGTGTTGCGGCTGTGCGGGTATGCCGATGCCGAGCGCGACCGCCTGTCGGATGCAACGTGCACGGCTCTCCAATTGGCGAATTTCTGGCAGGATGTGACGATCGACCTGGAGAAAGACCGCGTCTATTTGCCGCTGGAGGTGATGGAGCGGCACGGTTACACGCTCGATGATTTGAAGGCGGGCCGTTTTACGCCGCAATTCCGGGAAGCGATGCGGGAGGCAGTGGGCGTGGCCCGCAAGTTATTTCTCGAAGGGCTGCCTTTGACCAGAACCGTGGACCGGCGTCTGTCCTTAGACCTGAATCTGTTCAGCCGTGGCGGAATGCGAGTGCTCAAGAAAATCGAGCGGCAGGATTACAACGTCCTGGCAAAGCGCCCGTCGATTTCGAAGCTGGAACGAATCGGATTGCTATGTAGCGCCTGCTTCAGGATTCCATTGATCTACTTTGTCAGGGGCTGAGTGGAACAGGCGGTTCCGCCTGTTCTCGATGAAAAAGGGCCGACACGTGAAACCGCCTATTCCACTCAGCGCACCGCAATTTTCTGGACACATGTGCCCCCGTCAATTGTCTACCGCTTACTGCCGCCGCGTCGCCCGCACCCGTGCCCGTAACTTCTACTACTCGTTCCTCCTGCTTTCACGCGATCAAAAGAACGCTATGTGCGCCATGTATGCGTTCATGCGCTACTGCGACGACCTTAGCGACGACCCGGGTGCCAATCTCGCGGCAATCGATAACTGGCGTGACGAGCTGGACGCCGCCCTAAACGGCCACTATAGCGGACATCCTCTCTGGCCCGCCTTCCATGATGCCGTGCAGCGCTACCAAATCCCGCATCACTACTTCCACGAAATGATCGCGGGCGTCAGCTCCGATCTGGAACCCCGCCATATCGAGACCTTTGACGATCTGTACCGCTACTGCTACCAGGTAGCCAGCGTAGTCGGTTTGACTACGATTCACATCTTCGGTTTCGACTCGGCCGGCGCGCTGCCACTTGCCGAGAAGTGCGGGATTGCTTTTCAACTCACCAATATTCTCCGTGATGTGCGCGAGGATGCGGAGAACGGCCGCGTCTACCTGCCCGCGGAGGACTTGCGCCGCTTCGGATCGGACCTGCGCGCGCGCGACGAGAATTTCATCCGCCTCATGCAGTTTGAGGCGACCCGGGCCCGCGAATATTATAACGAATCAAGTCCCCTGATCGATCTGGTTCACAAACGGAGCCAGCGCTCGTTATGGGCGTTGATTGAGATTTATCGCCGCTTGCTGGATCGGATCGAACAGTCGAACTTCGATGTGCTGAATCGACGGATCAGCCTGCCCGCTTGGGAGAAGCTGAGCATAGTGGGACATGCTTTAGCGAGGACGTGAGTGGGGTGGGCTTCAGCCCGCCGTCTGAAGCGCAGGCTGAAGGCCCGCGCCACTCAGAAATCAACCACTTAGCCACAGGTTTCCAGAGAGCGGTAAGATAGAAAGCAACAAGTCTCGTTAGGGGAGAAAAGCACATGATCCGATCCGCATTCGTTTGGGCTTTGGCTGTTTGTCTATTGTTTACGGGCGCCGTTGTCGCCCAGTCCACCGCTACCATTCAAGGAACCGTTGTAGATGCGACAGGCGCATCGGTGCCAGCTACCATCACCATCCGAAATCAAAACACGGGCGAGGAACGCACCACACAGAGCGATGCAGCGGGAGCCTATCTGGTGGCTTCCGTACCGGTAGGAACGTATCGCATCGAGGTTAAGGCGTCCGGAATGCAGACCACGGTTGCTAACAACCTGGTGCTCGAAGTCGGGGCCACCGTGCGGCAAGATTTTAGCCTCAAAGTTGCCGCCACAAGCGAAACGATCGAGATTCAGGCAACGCCTCCTGTGATCTCAGAGGACCCAATCTCCGTAGGTACGGTAATTAATCAGCGGACCGTACAGGAGATTCCGCTGAATGGGCGGCACTTCGTGGATCTGGCCTTGCTGATTCCCGGTTCGGTGACGCCGCCTTCCAACGGCTTTTTGACGGCCCCGTTACGCGGCCAGGGCTCGTTCGCCTTCAACAGCGCGGGTGGCCGCGAGGACAGTGTCAACTACATGATTAATGGAGTGAACATGAGCGATCCGGTCCAGAACCAGATCACTTTTCAACCAACCATCAACACTGTGCGGGAGTTTAAAGTCGACAATTCGACGTTCAGCGCCGAATACGGCCGCAATTCCGGGTCTATCGTGAACATTGCAACGCGCAGCGGCACCAACGAGTGGCACGGTGAGGCCTACGAGTTCCTGCGGAACAATTATTTCGACGCGCGAAACTTCGCCAACACTACCAAGTTCGCCTCAGGGGCCGTGAATCCACAGTCGCCCTTCAAGCGCAATCAGTTCGGCGGCGACGGCGGCGGGTACATCATAAGAGACAAGACGTTCTTTTACTTGAGCTATGAAGGTCTACGGCAACGGCAGGCCGTTCCGCTGACTGCAACGGTATTGACCGACGCTCAGCGCGCGCAAGTTCAGGCCTCGAGCGATCCGATTGTCCGGAAGCTGCTTCCTCTGATCCCGTCGGCGAATCAACCGGGCGGAGGTTATGTCTCGGCGGCGACCGCCAATGTCGATATCGACCAGGGCACCGCCAACATCAGCCATAGCTTCAATGATTCGCATCGGCTCAATTTCTATTACGCGCTGCAACACGATTTGCGGGGCGAGCCTCCGGCCACACAGGGCAACAGCTTCCCCGGCGATGGGGATCACCGCGAGGGCCGGCGCCAGATCATGACCATCAACGATATCAAGGTGATCAATACCAGTCTGGTCAATGAAGCCCGCCTGGGGTATAACCGCATTCACATCATCTTCAACGCCAACAATACTTTGAATGCGGCCGATTTTGGCATCAACAGCGGCACAAACGCCCCGATCGGTCTGCCCCAGATCGCCGTAACGGGTTCTTTTGCATTTGGGGGGATCGGTGGTTTTCCGCAGGGCCGGGGCGACTACTCGGCTGTTGCATCGGATACAGTGAGTTGGAATCGCGGCAATCACGCCTTCAAATTCGGAGGCGAATATCGCCGGATCGACAACAACAATTTCAGTCTCACGCCGGGCACCTTCACCTTCCCCAGCATCACTTCGTTCATCAACGATCAGGCCAGTGCGTTTACGGCGAACACCTCCAACGGCGCCAGCCGCATTTTCGTCAATTCGATTGGCGGTTTCGCGCTGGACGCCTGGAAAATCAGGCGTAACGTCACAGTGGAACTGGGCCTGCGTTACGACTGGTTTGGCACGCCTACCGAGGGCGGCAACCGCTTCGTCGTGTTCGATACCGCAACCGGATCGCTGGTTCACAAATCGCAGCCTTACCAGCAGAGCGCGCGTAATTTCCAGCCGCGAGTCGGCTTCTCCTGGAATGTCGTGGAGAGCGGGAAAACCGTGGTTCGCGGCGCATACGCGATCATGACCGATCAGCCCATTACGGGTATCGTCACCGGCCTGGCTACCAATCCCCCGTTCGCCCTTCCGGTCAGTTCAACCGCTTCAGGATTGAGCTTCGCAAACGCATACACCTTGGCTGGCGGATCCATTTCGCCCCGTTCGATCGCGCCCGATTATAAGGACGCCTATGTGCAGGCTTACAATCTCAATATCCAGCAGCAGTTCAGCGGTGATATTGGAGTGATGGTCGGATACTTCGGAAATAAGGGCACCGATCTCAACATCGTCCGCAACATCGACCAGCCGATGAACGGCGTGAAGCCATACACCGCGCTTTCCGCGAACAGCCCCATCTTCCCGGGCCGCCCCATAGGCGCCACCATCCTGGTACAGGAGAGCGGCGGAAATTCCAACTACAACGCTCTCTGGGTCACCGGTACCAAGCGGTTCGCCAAAGGCCTGCAGTTTAACACCTCCTACACCTGGTCGAAATCAATCGACTACAATTCACGGAATAACCAAGGCCTGACCGTGCAAGATAGCTACAATATCCGCGGCGACCGGGGTCTCTCGGATTTCGACGCGCGGCACCGCTTTGTGTTGAGCGGAATTTACAACCTGCCGTTTCGGGGTAATCGTCTGGTAGAAGGGTGGGAGGTCTCGACCATCGTTCAACTGCAGACTGGAAATCCCATGAACTTCCGCACTACCAACACCAGCCTGACGGGGCAAGCGACGCAGCGGCCCAATGTCATCGGCAGCATTCCGACCGGGCTGTTCCCTGCGCCGAGCGGCAGCGCGGCACAAATCGGCTATATCCGGAACATCGGCAACTACCTGGTGAACCCGGGTAACGCATTCGGAAACCTGGGCCGAAACGTCGTCATCGGGCCGGGTTTTTCCAACATCGACTTCGCGTTGGTGAAGAACACCAAAATCACCGAGCGGTTGACTTGGCAAATCCGCGCCGATGCCTTCGATCTGCTGAATCATCCCAATTTCACGCAACCAACGCTGAATGGCGCCTATCCTTTGGCGGCAAATACCACCGTCGGAGTGATCACAAACGGAACCCGGTTTCCAGCGGGAGATTCCGGCTCATCGCGGCAGATTCAACTCGCGATGAAACTGATCTTCTAAGAATCCTCTTAGCTTCATGGTGCCACGTGGGGACAGGTGGTCGGTTTGTGCCACCTGTTGGGGCGACCCGGTGTTTGGGTCGCCTGTCGCCTCGGCTTGGTGAAGTGGCACCGTGGTGACAGGTGGTCGGTTTGTGCCACCTGTCGGGGCGACCCGGTATTTGGGTCGCCTGTCGACTCGGCTTGGCGAAGTGGCACCGTGGGAACAGGTGGTCGGTTTGTGCCACCTGTCGGGGCGACCCGGTGTTTGGGTCGCCTGTCGCGTGGGCCTGGCCTGTTTTCAGGGTCGCCCGCCGGGCCCATGCCATGTGTTGCAAACTGAGTGTATGGAGGTCTTGATCGGAAAGCGCTGCATTCCGCGTTGACCCGGCGGTTGCCTGGAGGAGTCAAGAACATGGAATTCCGAATTGAAGAAGCGCGTCAGATCCTGGAGCGTACGCCGGCTGTTGTGTCCGCTCTGTTGTCTGGCGTATCCGGTGCGTGGAAGGAATCGCGGGAACGCCCGGAAACATTCAGCCCAGTCGACGTTCTGGGACACCTGATCCACGGCGAGCAGACGGATTGGATTCCGCGGCTCCACCTCATCTTGGAAAGCGGCGAAGCAACCGCGTTTGAACCTTACGATCACGCCGGCTACCGCGGCGTGATTCAAAGCAGGTCGGTGCAGGAGCTCCTGAACGAGTTTGCACACCTACGGAAGCAGGGACTTCAGACACTCGCGACGATTCCGCTCGATTCGGGGCAACTGGAACAGACGGGTACGCACCCTGCACTCGGCCGCGTCACGCTCCGCAACCTGCTAGCGTCCTGGGTAATGCACGACCTCGGACATATCAGCCAGATGGTCCGTATCATGGCTCGACAATATGGCGATGCCGTCGGCCCCTGGCGAGAGTACATGTCGATCCTGACCAGATGAGGAGTACAACGACAACCCCCGCCTTCATTGCAATTCTTTACGAAGCGGAATGAACGGCAACTGATCTCGTCCGTCTAAACGGGCATGGCAGCTTCCAACTTCCGTCCCGCCGAGCGGGACCATCGCAGCCTGCTCTCCTCCCTTGAGCACCGTGCTCTCATCTGGATCGCGCATCGCCTCCCGGCGCCGGTGAATTCCGATCACCTGACCCTCCTTGGTTTTCTGTCGCTGCTAGCCGTCGGCGCAGCGTATTGGTACGCGCGCTACTCGGCGGCCGGTCTGCTGCTCGTGATCGTATTCTTGGCTCTGAACTGGTTTGGGGACAGCCTCGACGGCACACTCGCGCGGGTCCGCAACCGGCAGCGCCCCCGTTATGGCTTCTACGTCGATCATGTCCTCGATGCGTGCGGCAGCGTGTTCGTGTTCGGAGGACTCGCTCTGTCGGGCTATATGAGTGAGCGCGTGGCGGTCGGGCTGCTCGTCGCGTATTTCCTGTTAAGCATTGAGGTTTATCTGGCGACCTATACGGTAGGCAAGTTTCACCTGTCGTTCGCTGCGTTCAGTCCAACCGAGTTGCGCCTGCTCCTGATCGCGGGCAACATTGCGCTGCTATACAAGCCATTCGTGACGCTCGCGGGCAAGCAGTACCTGCTGTTCGATGTGGGCGGCGCCATCGGGATCGCTGGAATGAGCATCGCTCTGCTTTGGTCAATCGTGAAGCACGCCAAATATCTGTACCGCGCCGAGGCTCTGTCGTGACGACCGTGACACAGGCATTCTTGCCTGTTTATGGGCGCGGGATCGCCCACCAAAGGCGATGAAAAGCAGTGAGTGGAGTAGGCGGTTTCGCCTGCTCCGCAGGCCAATGGCCTGCTCCACTCTATCTCGAGCCACAGGAGGGTTTCGAGAGCGTGTTGCTTTTGGGAGGAGACAGCCACACAGGCACGAATGCCTGTGCCACTCTAGTTGCATGGGCATCCGCTGGTCCCTTATCGTTCTTGCTATTGCTCTGTTTGGGCGCGTTCTGAAAGCCGATTTCGCGGCGGGGATGAAGGCTTATGAGAGTCGCGATTACGCGACGGCTGCCAAGGAATGGCGCCCGCTCGCCGATTCGGGTGATGCGGCTGCGCAATTCAACCTGGGGCTCATGTATCTGGATGGCACCGGGGTCCCTCAGAGCGTGGAACACTCGGTGGAGTGGTTTCGCCGGTCCGCCGATCGGGGCTACACGAAGGCCCAGTACAACCTTGGCGCAATGTATGCTGTGGGCCGCGGCGTTCGCCGCGATTATATTTCCGCGCACATGTGGCTGAACCTGTGCGCTGCCAGCGGTGATGAGAAGTGCATCGCCCAGCGCGATCTGGTAGCGAAGAGGATGAAAGCTCGCGATTTGCAAGCGGCGCAGCGGCGCGCGGCCGAGTGGAAGCCTATTCCCGCGATGAAATGATCACGGCTACCGAACCAACCACAATTAAGCTGGCGATCAAGGAGCGCGCCGTGAGCTGCTCCCCTGCGATCGCCCATCCAAGAAACAGAGCTACGATCGGATTCACGTACGCGTAGGTAGCGACGCGCGTCGGCGAACACTTGCTCAGCAGCCAGATGTAGCAGGAGAATCCGGCGAGCGACCCTACGAACGTTAGAAACAGCATGCCGAGCAGCGCGGGCTGCGTGATCGCGCTCAAGTGAAACTCGGCTGCCTGTCCGCTGGCCGCGCCCAGAAGGAGCAGCAGTCCTCCGCCGCAGATCATCTGCATCGACGCGCTGAGAAGCGTTGACGACGGAAGATCCATTTTGCGAGTAAGCACCGTCCCCATCGCCCAGGAGAATGCACCCAGCAGTACGACGATCGCGCTGAGCGATCCTACTCTACTGCCCGTGAGGAGTTGAGGCCGCGCGACCAGTAGAGTCATCCCCAGAAATCCCGTTAATAAGCTGATGATCACCAAACGCCGTGGCCGCGATTCCGAGCGCCGGACCAGCTCGATGACCGCGGTCCACATGGAAATCGAGGCCATGAGAAGCGCGGCGATGCCGGACGGAACGTGGCGGGCCGCCCAACTCACTCCTCCATGGCAAATCAGAAAGAAGAGCGCGCCAAGCAGCATTGCAGCGCGCCAGTTCCGCCAAGTCAATGCCTCTGTGGATCGCATTCGCGCGAATGCGAACAAAAGCAAGCCGGCCGCAAAAAATCGAGTCCCGGAGACGAAGAATGGAGGGATGACCGTGACCGCAAAACGGGTCGCGAGAAACGTCGATCCCCAGATCAGATAAATGGCGCCGAACGCCAGCGCAATCTTCGTCCGCGGGGTAGCAGCCGGTGGTAGAGCTGGCTCTCCAGCCAACACCTGCTTGCAGGCAGGCAGACGGAAAGTCTGTGCCACTGCTAAGCCGAGTAGTAGTCGACGTGGTTGTGCAGGTAAAGGTCGAGAGCTGTCTTGTTCTTGTTCGATAATGCGCCGGAGAGTTCTTCCATCTCAGCCTTTGGCATTGGCTTAAAGCCGCGAGCCAGGCGAGTGTTCTCTTCGATCATGCTCAGCTTCGGCATTCCGACCACGGCGAGCGATACGGGCAGCGATAGCGAGTAGTAAAGCAGCTTCTCGGGAGGCGCTTGTCCGGCCAGCCCATCGGCCGCGAATATCTTCATCGCAATGATCCCCATCTTCTTGCGGACCGCGACGGGCAACGCAACCGTCTCGAAGCTCGGCTTGGCGTTCTCGTTGATAACCATGCCGCCTTGGCCTGGTTTCATGCCGACCAGCCCTGCGTTCAGAGCCATCTGCGTGCAATCGAAATCATGGCGCTCCAGCGCTGTCTTGAGCACGAACGGATCGTGATGACACGTGATCCCGATGAACCGGGTCAGCTTCTCATCGCGCATTTTCAACAGCGCGTTGAGCACGCCGTCTTTGGCTTCGATGTTGGCCAGGTCGTCTTCGCCCATAAGCTGGTGGATGTGCACCAGATCCACTTGATCGGTCTGCAGGCGCTTTAAGCTACCTTCGACGATCGCCCTGGCTTCATCGCCATTTCTCTTGGGAACCTTGGTCGCGAGGAACACATCCTTGCGGCGCGTCTTCATCACCTTACCGACGCGCGTTTCGCTCAATCCATTGCCGTACGCGTAGGCTGTGTCCATATACGTGATGCCGGAATCGAGAGCCAGGTTTAACGCCTCCAGCGCCTTCTCCTCATCGCCATAAGAAAGGAAGCGGCTGCCGCCTCCCATCGCGAGAATGGATACGCGAGCGCCCGTGCGCCCGAGAGTGCGTACCGGAAGCGCGGTTTTTTTATCCGACTCGGCGCCCGAGGCACTCGCAATGAGCGCGCCTGCCGCCGCCGATTCCAGAAAACGCCGTCTTGAGATGCTCATGTGGGCTGCTCCTTACTCAGTTGTATTTCAGCGTATCATGATACAGACGCCAATGAAGATGCTAATGTGCGGAGTGGCTGCAACCGTGCCAAAAATAGCTCGTGGCTCGCGGTGGCACCGTGGGACAGGCGGTCGGTTTGTGCCGCCTGCCGGCTTGGCCTGTTTTCACGATCGCGGGTGGGTCCGCCGAGCAGCCGTTCACCGGTGTGGCGCGGCGTCGCGGTGAAAGAGAAAACCGGCCCGATGAAAATCAAATAGTGACTTTTTCCTCCAACTCCGCCCAGCGCGCGTACAGACCGTCCACCGCTTTCTCGGCTTCTTCTAACTCACGATAAGCCTCTGCCACACGCCGCCCATCGGTAACGACGGCACGATCCTCCAGAGCGGCGCGCTTGAGCCGGAGTGTCTGCTCCGCGTCCGCGATCCTCTGCTCGATTCCCGTATATTCGCGGTTGTCCAGGTAGGACAACTTCTTCTTCGATTGCGCCGGCTGTATGGGGGCCGCTCGCGGCACTCCCGGCCGCGGCTTCGCTCGCTTGCGCTCAGCCTGCCATTCTTCCCACTGCGAGTAGTCGGAAAAGCGCTCGGCTCCGCCTTGTCCATCCAGTCCCAGGACAACGGTGGAGACCCGGTCGAGCATGTAGCGATCGTGGGTCACCAGAACCAATGCTCCTTCGAACTCGAGCAGACTCTCTTCCAATACTTCGAGAGTCGGAATATCCAGATCGTTGGTGGGCTCATCCAGCAACAGCACGTCGGCGGGCTCCAGCATCAAGTTGGCAATCAGCACACGCGCCCGCTCTCCACCGGAAAGGCGGCCAACGGGCTGATTGAGTTGCTCACTGCTAAACAGGAAGCGCGCTGCCCACGAAGCAACGTGAATCACCCGATCCTGGTAGATGACGGAATCGCCTTGTGGCGCCAGGGCGCGGCGCAGAGTGACATCCGGATCGAGTTTGCGGTCCTGATCGAAATGCACGATTCGCAAAAACTCCGCCGGACGGATAGCGCCCGCGTCTGTCGAAATCTCGCCGCGCAGCAGGCGCAATAAAGTGGTCTTGCCGCTTCCGTTCGGCCCCACCAGGCCGACCCGCATGCGCGTAGTAATCGTGAAATCGAGACCTTCAAAGAGTAACTGGCCGCCCATGCGATGCGTCATTCCTTCCATCTCAATCAGGCGCTTGGTCTTTCTATCCGTGGCAGTGAAATCGATATTGGCTGTGGCGGTGCGGCTTCTAGCATTCAGGTCAGCCAGCTCGCCAATCATCTCGTTGGCTCTATCGATACGGGCTTTGCTCTTTGTGGCTCGAGCCTTAGGACCGCGGCGTAACCACTCTAGCTCCGTCCGAACGCGATTTTCGAGCGACTGCTGCCGGCTGGCCTGCGCATGCAGGTACTCCGCCTTTTTTTCTAAAAACGTACTGTAGTTGCCGTGGACCCGGAGCAGCCCATCCGGATACCACCGGCTCAATTCGAGGGTTTCGGTGACTACGTTCTCGAGGAAGTAGCGATCGTGACTGACCACCACGCACGCGAAGGCAGCGCTCTTTACCAGGTCTTCCAGCCAATCGATCCCGGCGAGATCCAGATGATTGGTCGGCTCGTCCAGCAGCAGCACGTCCGGATTCTGAACCACGGCTTCGGCAATGGCGAGACGCTTCCGCCAACCTCCCGATAAGGATGTTGCGGTTGCATCCAGGTCTTCAAAACCCGCCCGGCCGAGCGTTTCGGCTTCGAGCGAATCACGCTCCGTCCCGCCTAGCGACGCTCGATCCAGCGCGCTGTGAATGACAGTGCGGATCGTGTCTGCCTGTGCGAACTGGGATTCCTGCGCCACATACACCAGCCGGGCGCGCTTACGTACGGCCACTTCGCCGCTGTCCGGAACGATCCTGCCCGACAGAATCTGAAGGAGAGTGGATTTGCCGGAACCGTTGGGCCCGATCAGGCCAAGGCGATCACCCTCGGAAATGGTGAGAAAGAGATTTCGGAAAAGCGGAGCCGCACCGTAGGATTTGACAAGGTTCTGCGCTGTGAGTAAGAGATCCAATACCGATATTCTCCTGTTTAGGCGCGGTAACGCATTGATTCTGCCGAGCAGCGCGCGTCCAGCAAGGCAAAATGTACGAGACGCGGCAAGTAACCTGACCTACTCCTCCAAGCCCGCGAGTTTTTCGTTTAAGTGCCGCAGCGCCGCCTCGAGCGATTCGCGATAGCGCTGATTGGTAGCCGATGCCAGATCGCGCAGCACTCGGGTCTTCGACATCTGCAAACCTTCCCGTTCCCGCTGGCGGGCGAGTTGCTCCGGAGTGAATTTCGGAACACTCGACTGGTGCCGCCTGGATTCGGCCGATTCGATCTGGGACTCAACCGACTTACTTTCCCAACCTCGTGCCATAAATCCAGTTTCTCACGGTTAGCATTCAGGCGAACGTTGCTATCCCGCCCGACACCGTCAGGACCGGCATACAGATAAGCACAAGCGGTGACCGAAACCCTCTCCATCCGCATCGATGCCGCGACAAAAAAACGCCTTGATAAGCTGTCCAAGCGCTCACGGCGATCCAAGTCTTTCCTCGCCGGGGAAGCCATCAATGCTTACGTGGAGTCCGAAGAATGGCAGCTTGGCGAACTTCAAGCCGGCTTTGCCGAACTGGAATCCGGGCAGGAAGTAGCCCACGGCGGGCGATTCGCCATCTGGTTTACCTGCGAGAGTACATCGAGAAAGGCTCTGAGCAGAACGCAGCTCAGAACTGGCCGGTCAAGTACAGCGGCTCCGTGGGGCAGGTGATCTCGTCACCTGTCGGCGACCGAAAGGTCGCCAGAAGCATGCCACTTACTCAAGCGGAACCAAAACATTTTAAATAACTTACGTTTTTGTAAAAAATGTGGAGCAGGTCTCCGACCGCCTCGCGTTCCAAGTGGCGAATCCCTAAAACACCGCCTTCGGCGAGCAGGTCGGGGACCTGCTCCACGCTGGCAAACCGAACGTAAGCCGCTGATAAATCGGGACTACCACAAAGTAAGTGGCATTGGGCAAGAATGCCTGCCACTGAGTTACTGTCCTACCGCAAACAGCGTTGCATTGTTGACCGCATAGACTGTTCCATCGACCCCAATCAGGGTAGGCGTGTAAGCCTCGCCAACGCCGGGCGTCAGAGTAATCACTTGCGTGAAACGATCCGAGTTCAAATCCCAGCGGTATAACTTTCCGTCTTCGCTGTTGGCCAGAACGGACTTGGTAAACCGGTCTACGGCGGCGTTGTTGATGCACCACTCGCGTACGGCGTTCGGAAGATCCGGCGATTCGGGATCGGGAGTCGCTCCCGCCTTACTCAGCACTTCTTTCATAACGGACGCACCTGTTCTTGCATCCACCCCGGTCGCGTTTGGATCGAGCACCGCGATCTTGTTGACTCCATCACCCCCGAGCGCGGCGTAGTTGTTGTACTTAGTCATCATCAGATAGGAGGACGAACCTCGATACGACGTGACGATCCGGGAAGGAACGATGGACGCCGTGTCATCCCACCCGAAAGCTCCGGGTATTTTCGCCTGCGACAGAGTCCTATCGAAATGTAGCAGCCACCCCCGGCTGGACCCGAATGGGTTCTCCAAAACGCCAAAATATACATCGCCATCCGGACCCACCGTAGGCGAAGCTGTCCCGTCATCGGACAAAATCGCGTCTTCACCCGATACCACATCTTTCAAACGAACGCGCGCCAGCGGCGCGAGCGTTCGGCTGTCGAGTGAAACCAGGTAGCCGGACTTGCCATCGCTGACGGCGATATATAAGTTCTGATTGTCCTTTGATAATCCGGGAGCGCAATTCATGACCACCTTGGTTATGCTGGTGTCACCGCCGGCTGCGTCCACCGCCGAAACCCACGTCGCCGCCCCCACCCCGTTATGAGAAACACGCGCAATGCCACTCCGCAGGCCGATGGGTGTGCTCCCCAGAACCTGGAAGCCGAAGAAGATATTCCCGTGGCGATCCGTGGTGAGCGGTGTATTAATCATGACGGTGCTGTTATAAGCTGCGGGATCCGCCGAATAATTCGCGTTACCGAAAAAAGCGATCTGGCCGGTGGGCCCGGTGGGCGCATCCGGCTGATCGCGATAATAGACGGTCCCGCCCGCCCCCGCCAGATACAGGCGATTCTTGCTCGTTAACACGGGACTGAAACTCGGTATCCAGTTATGAGGCGGCAGCGTGTAATCGGTAAGAATGGTCCATTGTAAAGTGCCATCCAGACCGCTTCGCCCTTCGACGCGGAATCCGCCGGTGGCGCCTGTCTTGACGGGAACGATTACGGTATTGGCGGTGGTGATTAGCGGAGAGCCGTAGTGGATCAAAAGATCGTTGTCGCTGAACTGCGGCATCAGATCTACCGGAGTCTGCCAGTGAATCCGGCTCAGCGGCTGGGACGCCACCGAGGCGGCGGCGGTGTGCTGCGCGTCGTGACCGTAACCGCTCCACGGAAAACTGTGGGGTTGTCCAAAGGCGAGGTTCGCCGCGCACAAGCTCAGGATGAAGCAGCAGTTCCGCATGGCATTCCTGTCCGAAGTTTAACGCGAACGACCGCACACCCTACCTGCTCGGCAGGCCAACGGCCTGCTCCACTCTACCTCACACCACAGGAGGGTTTCGAGAGTGCCTGTTTTTATGGGCGCGGGATCGCCCACCAAAGGCGATGAAAAGCAGTGAGTGGAGCAGGCGGTTTCGCCTGCTCGGCAGGCCAACGGCCTGCTCCACTCTACCTCACACCACAGCATGGTTTTCGAGAGTGTGTGGGTTTTTGATGCTCTACCCCTATTCCTGCCGCAGCGTTTCCATAGGATCCAGCCGCGCTGCCCGCCGCGCTGGTCCGATCGCCGCCAGCATGGCCGCGCCACACAACACAACGAGCGCGGTCCCCACAATCCGCGGATCGCCCGGCTGCACCTGAAACAAGAGCGATCGCAACAACCGCGCCGCGATGACGGAGCCAACCATTCCCACAACAACTCCCGCTGCCGTCCAGCGCGCGGACTGCAACAGTGTCAATCGCAGCACGTGAGCTGGCGTGGCCCCCAGCGCCATCCGCACGCCGATCTCGCGCGTGCGCTGCGCCACCAGGAACGACATTACACCGAACAGTCCGATCGCCGCCAGCACCAAGCCCATAGCCGCGAACACGCTTAGCAGGATCGCGTTGAATCGCGGACGCTCCGTGATGTCATTCAGTCTCTGCGGCATCGTTTCCATTTGAACGGGGAGCGTGGGATCGAGCTCGGCGACGAGGCTGCGGATCGAATTCGCGACCAGCTTGGGGTCGATGGCGGTCCGGGCGATGATCGATGCGGCGCGCCAACCGGTCGGCGGCTCCTGATTCTGGAACACAAAATCAGCCGCTGGTTTCCGCGCCAGGTAATATTCCGGCTCACTTGCTCGTGCGGGACCAAGGTTCTTTACGTCGCCCACAATGCCCGCGACCGTGAACCACTGCCCTTGCGGTCCCTTGAGAATAGGCTTTCCGATCGGGTCGTCATTTGGAAAGAGACGCTGCGACAGAGTGTTGCTGAGGACGACTGTGTAGGTGTTCGGATCACGGTCATGCTGCGTGAACCCCCGGCCCCGTAGGACAGGAATTCCTAGCGTGGAGAAGTAGCCCGGCGTCACGTAGCGCCAAGCCACCATGCCGCCGGTGCCTTCGGGTCTGCGCGGACGCCCTTCCACTTCGATCGACGCCAGAGGGCGTGCGCGTGTTCCTCCGGACGGCGGGACCGAGTCGCTGATAGCCGCCGCTTCCACGCCAGGCAATCCAGCTAAACGTTGCTCCAGTTGATTGAAGAATGCAAGTTTGTCGGCATCGCGGGCATAGCGCTGTTTGCCGAGCACGAAATGAGCGGTGACCACATGATCGGCTTGCATGCCCAGCGGAACGCTTTCGAGCTTAGACAGGCTGCTGAGCAACAGACCCGCGCCGGTCAGCAACACCATCGAAATCGCGATCTGAAGCGTCACCAGCACGGTGCGCAGGCCGCCTCTGATCGGACCGGTGGACCGCGAGCCGCCCAGCGCGGTCATTCCGGGCGAGCGTAGCGCCGGTGCAATCCCGAATATTAGTCCGGAGCCAACCGATGCCGCAACCGCGAACAGCAGCACGCGGGTGTCGATGGATGCATCCTCGAGACGCGGCAATCCTCCCGGCGCGATCGCAACGAACACCCGCAGCAGCATGTATGCCAGGGCGCATCCCACCGCGCCGCCCACCCCGCCGAGCAAAACGCTTTCGGTGAGCGTCTGACGGATCAAGCGCATCCGCGAAGCCCCCAATGCGGCCCGCACGGCAAGCTCGCGATCCCGTGCCACTGCCCGCGCCAGCAGCAGATTCGCGATATTCGCGCAGGCGATCAGTAGCACCGCAAGCACCGCGCCGAACAACGCAATCGAGGCAAGCCGCACATCCCCGACTTGCCGGTCCCGCACCGGCTGTACCCGAAGCCGTATCTCCTTGCGGAATTGTGGTGGCACGGTTGCAAGCGCGCGCTGGAAATGCGGTTGAAGCTCGGCGGTCGCCTGGGCCACTGTGATGCCAGGCTTCATGCGCGCGAACACGCGGAACGCCCGGCCCTGGCGTTCGGTTGCTTCATTCAGCGCCTCCGGAAGCAGGATGTCGGCGCGAGTCAAGGTCGGCATCTCGAACGTCTTCGGCAGGACGCCCACGACGACGGTGGACTCGCCATCAATCGGTAAGGTGCGCCCTACCACGTGTGGGTCCGAGGCGAACCGGCTACGCCACAGCCCTTCCGAAATCATCGCGACCCGCGGCCCAGTCGGGCGGTCCTCTTCGGGAGTAAAGGAGCGCCCCAGCCAGGGCGAAATGCCGAATGTCTGCAGGAAATTGGCTTCCAGCCGCAGGCAGCGCAGCCGCAGGGGATTCTGCTCTGTTAAATCGCACTCGATCGTCCCGGCCTGGAACGACGTGACAGCTTCAAATGGGCCAGGCTATGCCGGAGATCGAAGTACTCCGATGCAAACATGAACTCGTTGGTGTCGAGCGGCGCCATCATGCCGGCCGACACCAGCCGGTCCTCGTGAGCGTACGGGAGAGCGCGAAACAGAATGCGATCGACCACGCTGAAGACGGCGGTGGTGGTTCCGACGCCTAGCGCGGCTGCGATAATGGCGGTAATCGCAAATATGCGGTTGCGAGCGAGTCCGCGAATCGCGTATTTGATGTCTTGTAGTATGGTTTCGACCGGTGGCGGCACTCCGGTTTAGACACCAGTTGGGCGAAAGTGTTCCCACTCCAACAAAGACCGCCCCGCACCACGGCTTCTGGTAATATGGCAAGCAAATGCCTATGAATACAAAATTCGAAAGAGGACAATGAGTAAAGAAGACAGCATTGAAGTCACAGGAACTGTGGTAGAAAAATTTCCCAGCGGCCTGTTTAGCGTACAACTCGATCAGGACCGCACCGTGTTGGCGCACCTGGCCGGCAAACTCCGCCGGAATCGCATCCGCGTTCTGGCCGGAGATCGCGTGACCATGGAACTCTCACCCTACGATCTCACCAAAGGCCGCATTACCTACCGGCATAAATAGAGACTCCGCTCCCGCGCGGCCCACTCATCTTACAGCCTGCGTCTAAATGTAAATGAAGGTTCTGTTCATTTTCGGAACCCGGCCGGAGGCGATTAAGCTCTGTCCTGTCGTTCAACACCTGCGCGCCCGGCCCGCTGATTTCGATGTGCGAATCTGTGCCACGGCGCAGCACCGGGAGATGCTCGATCAGGTGCTGCAAGTATTCCAGGTCAAGCCGGACTACGACCTGGATCTGATGCTGCCGGGGCAAACCCTGTTCCAGTCCACATCGCGCATTCTGACGGGTCTGGAGCCGGTTCTCCTGGCCGAGAAGCCGGACATGGTCATCGTGCAAGGCGATACAACATCCACTCTTTGTGGCGCCTTGGCCGCATTCTACCAGCGCATTCCGGTCGGTCATGTGGAGGCCGGTCTTCGGACCGGCGACATGCGCCAGCCCTTTCCCGAGGAGATGAACCGTGTTTTGACGGGACGCCTCGCGGCGCTGCATTTCGCGTCTACCGAACGGGCGGCCGCGAATCTTCGGCGGGAAGGCGTAAACCCGGCCTCGATCGGCGTGACGGGCAACACCGGAATTGACGCGGTGTTTTTTGTCCGTGACGGCCTCGAACAGGGACGCCTCCACGGCCGGGAATGGCCTGAGCTCCATCCGGATTGGCGGTTGATCGTGGTTACGGCCCACCGGCGCGAGAGTTTCGGCCCGGGCTTCGAGCGCATCTGTTACGCCCTGTCGGACCTCGCGCGCCATGGCGGCATCCAAATTGTCTACCCGGTACATCCGAATCCCAACGTCCAGGACCCCGTCGCGCGGATTTTGCGGAAGGAGCCGAATATCATCCTGACGGAGCCACTCAGCTATGTAGCATTCGTCGATCTGATGCGCCGGGCTGATCTGGTCATCACCGATTCCGGGGGTATTCAGGAAGAGGGCCCTTCTCTAGGCAAGCCGATTCTGGTTCTGCGTGACAAAACCGAGCGTCCCGAAGCAGTCGAAGCGGGTACCGTGAAGCTGGTCGGAACGGACCGGGACAGGATCGCAAATGAAGCCATTCGACTGCTCGAAAACCAGGAGATGTACGACGCCATGGCGCGCGTTCACAACCCATACGGAGATGGGCGTGCAAGTGGCCGCATTGGACGCCTAATCCATTCATATTTCAGGGAAAATTCTTTTCAAAAAAACTAGCAAAACCACTCGATTCGGTGTGCCAGATGCTTGGGTTCGCCAGGGCGGCGTTAATAATTGTCTTGGAGGAAGCGCCCTGATGAAATCTAACTTGCCTCGGTCCCGGAATCGGACAGTTGATCTTTCGAATAAGGTAGCGGCGGCATTTTCGCAAAAGCTGGTGGGACAACCAGCCGCTATCAGCGCGATCGTGCCGTATATCCAGATGTACGAGGCAGGACTGTGCCCCGAGGGACGTCCCATCGGAGTGTTTATGTTGCTCGGGCCCACTGGCACGGGCAAAACCCGCACCGTCGAAGCACTGGCGGAAGTATTGCATGGCACGTCGAAAAAGGTGCTGCGGGTGGATTGCGGCGAGTTCCAGATGGAGCACGAGGTGGCAAAACTGATCGGCGCTCCCCCCGGCTATCTGGGACATCGGGAAACGCAACCCTTATTGACGCAACAAAAGCTGAATGGCATCAGCAGCGAGGGGCATGACCTCTCAATTCTGCTCTTCGATGAGATTGAGAAAGCCGCGCCGTCGATGACGCGGCTCTTGTTGGGAATTCTCGATAAGGCAGTGCTGCGCCTGGGCGACAACACCACCGTGAACTTCGAAAAGACGATGATCTTTCTCACGAGCAACCTGGGTGCGCACAGCATGATGAAGGTACTCAATCCGGGTTTCGGTTTTGAGGCATTGGCGGCACCGGCCAAGACGGACCGATCCGTCAGGCTGGAGAAGATCGGGTTAGCCGCCGTAAAGCGGAAGTTTTCGCCGGAGTTTGTGAATCGAATCGATTCCGTCGTGACGTATCAGCCCCTGAGCGCCGACACGCTGTCCGCCATTCTGGACCGGCAACTGATGGAATTGCAGGAGCACATTGACGCCCGGTTGGGTACGCGAGGCTTCCCAATCGAAGTGCCGGCGCGCACTCGCCGCTGGCTGGTCAGGATCGGCACCAGCGAGCAATACGGAGCTCGCGAGCTGAAACGGACGCTGCATCGTCATTTGATCCAGCCGCTGGCGGCGCTGCTTTCGAGCATGCGGATACAGCCTTCGTGGCTTCTCAGAGCGGATCTGAACGATGCCAGGGATAAAATCATCTGGCGAGTGATGGAGCCGGATCTGGATGAGCTCCGTCCGGCGTGCTGAAGAAATCAAATGGACCTCTCCAAACTATTTGAGGCCAAATCCAAGCAGTTGTTCTGGCGTCCACTCGATCCGTCGCACGTTGTGGGCCTGGCCCCGCCCCAACCGTTTCAGAAGGATCAGGCCTACTTCGTCATCCGGCTGGTGGAAATGTATGTGGCGACGGCGCGGAAGCTTTGGCACCAGATGTACCCCGTTCTGCACAGCTACGTCGAATGCGGAAACGTACAGCACAACGCGATCTCGGGGCCGGCACAGTTGCGCGAACTGGGCGATGTGAATCTCGACCGGGTGAGCAACTGGAACCAGGTCCTGGCGGGACCGCTACCCTACGACGGTGAAGACGTATCGCTGATAGCGGGGCTGTATTCGGTGCCGGGACATGACTCCGCGAAAGCGCTGATCGATACGTTAAGCGCTCTGTCAACACTGGCCGGGCCAAGCTACGCTAAGTTGATTCCAATCGCAGGCGTCGTAAAAACGGGAATCGATAGCGTTCTCGGCCTCGATCAGGCGGCCTTGCATCTGGGGGTGTGCGATACTTTCAGCTCGAGTTCCGGGCCGTTCACGCCGGGCTATTTCGTAGGAATCAGCGCTCCGGAGCAGTCCGTCGATCCCGCCCAGCTTTGGTTGGTAAACGGCCGTCTTCTGAAGGGCAGTACCCATCTCACCTCGGCCGCTTATTCGGATCACGACTATATGGTGATTGCGATCGAGCGCCTGGACTCACGGGACGACTGGCACACCTTGCCGGGCGTGGCGGAGTTTCTGCCAAGATTCGGCAACATCATGAGCGATGTAGAATTCACGGCCGCCGAGAAACGCAGCCGGCTGGCGGGGCTGTGGGCGCCGTTCCTGCAGATGTTGGACGAATCGCCGCAATTGACCGATCCCGACCGTGAGCAGATTGCCGCCCGCGTGGGGGCGGACTTCACCAGGCGCCTGGACGCCCAGGAAGACGGGAATCCGTTTCTGAAGAAGAGCGCGTGAGGGCATCACCCTGTTGGAATTTCGGTGCCGCTGAGTAGAACAGGCGGTTTCGCCTGTCGGCCCTTGTCATCGAGGACAGCTCATGCCAGACGGCCGACGTCAGGATGATGCAGTTCCGGTTCCGGCCTCGTGATGAGGCTACTGCTGCCGGCTGAATATCAGAACGTAGATCTGATTTACGCTATCCGGGTAACCCGTGGTGAGTGCCCAGCCACCTTCCCCGACCCGTGCCAACGCCCGAACTAGCGGCTCATGGCCATTCGGAACTCCCATAAAACCTTCAGCATTCGTAAGCCCTGTCGTCTGCCCACTCAGGCTTAAGGTTTGCTGCTTCACGTCGAGGCCATCCACGATGAAAACACCGTATTCAATCGCCACCGGTGACCCTCCTGAGGTATTATCGCTCAAGCGTCAGATTCGACATCCCGCTTAGCATTTTCTGTTCGTTGCGATTAAAGCGGCTCTTGATTTCGGGGCTATCGTCCGTTCCAGGCGGTCTGAGGGGGACATTGCGCGCAACTGGTTCAACTCCTGACGCATGGATTGTTGGCGATCGGCGGGCGCGTGTGAAAATTTGTTGAACGCTTTTCGCAATGCGTCCTGGCGCTCAGCGGGGAGATTGGCGCTCGCAAGCGAAGGTCACCGCAAGTCCCGCTTGCAGTGCTTCGTATTCACGATGCGGTCCGATCCAAAACCAATGGAACACGTCAGCCTTTCGGATAGCCAACGCACGATACGAGCGCGACACTCGGAGGGCCCAAAACGGGCCCACACGCTTCAATTCGAGCGAAGGATGAGCCGGATTGTGAGCAAACAGCGCGTACTGCTTATCCGCTCGATGCTGAAGATCCGGCGGCAATTCCGCTTAATATGTCACAAAAACGTGTAAAAGTTCGCGACTGCAACTCTACACTCGCGGCTTAGGGCGCTCCGCGAGGGCTTCGTTCATGGGCAGCGTTTTGCCTTGGTCGATCTCTCGCTCTAATTCCGCGAGTAAAGGCATCCCTCTTCCGCCCGCCGAAAAATCGTGTTTCATCTGCTGGTCCCATAGATCCCAATCCCGATCCACTAGCCAGGAGGTCAAAGCAGTGAGATCTTCGCTGGGGAGTTCAGCAATCGCTTCTTTGATAGCTTCGACTGTCATATCTAAGTCTCGCACCGAGATGTGGAATCCACGGCTGCTACGTAGCAGCACAGCCCGGCTCGCGGGCTACGGCGCCAGCGCCTCCCGGGATCACAGTTTAGCGCTCAGGCAGCAGATTCGACATCTCGCTCAGCATTTTCTGTTCGTTGCGATTAAAGCGGCTTTTGAATTCGGGGGCATTCATCCGTTCCCGGCGGTCTGGCGGCGACATTGCGCGCAATTGGTTCAACTCTTGACGCATGGATTGTTGGCGATCGGCGGGCGCGTGCGAAAATTTGTTGAAAGCTTTTCGCAACGCTTCCTGGCGCTCAGGGGGGAGATGCCGGAACATCTCGAGCTGCTCCCTGGCCGCAGCCTGTTGTTCGGGAGTGAGTTGGCTGTACTCTTTCAGTTGCTTTTGAAGCTTTTCGGCACGTTCGGGAGGCAGCTTCGCCAACGCTTTTTGGCGCTCCTCGGGCGACATCCGCTCAAATTGGTCAATCGGAGTGTGGTCGGCAGCCGGTGTTTTGGGGGCCTTTGCAGGTTTCGGTACTCGCGGCGGCGGCGCCGCGGCATGGCGGGCTCCGCCGCCTTTGTGACCTTGGGCGTTGGCAGGAATTGAGATGGCAAGCGAAAACACCGCTGCCAATCCAACGCTCAAAATATCGTGGCGACACCCCATCGGCTCCTAATAGGCGACCTCTCGATTTGGTAGCTTACAACTGTTGCGAACGGACCGGCTTGCCAGGTACCGAGATCGACGCCACTCCAATTTGCTTCAGCATGTCGATGTCGTCTAGGGCCCGCTCGACCTGCTCGATATCCACCCCAGGCTGGACCCTCACTAGCGCTTGATGTTCCTGCACCGGGCTCTTGATCAGGAAAGCGGCTAACAGCGCCGCGCAGGCCGCCGCTACGGGCATCGCCGGTTTCCACGACCAGTTCAGCGTCAGGGGACGTCTCCACCACGCCATTTCCCGGTCCGCGGCGATTCGTGAATACAACCTCGCATCGAAATTGGAGTCCACGGGAGCGGGAGTCCATGCATCCAGAGCGGCCCAAACCTGCTGCTGCGCGGCAGCCATGCTCCGGCAGGCAGAGCAGGATTCCAGGTGCTGCACCAGGGCCCACTCCTCCTCCGGACCGAGAGTCCGTGCGCTGTATGCGACAAAAATCTCAACGGCCTGTACGTCTGCCGCGCCGTTTTTCAATGGACAATCCATACTTGCTCCTCCTACGCCAAGTGCGCCAAGCGCCCTCGCAAAGTCTCATAAGCGCGAAACAATAGCGATTTTACCGCTGAATCCGAGCAGCTTAAAACACTTGCGATTTGCGAGTACTCCATCTCCTTATACTTGTGCATCAAGACCGCCGCCCGTTGCTTTACAGGCAGGCCGTCGATTGCCTTCCGGACTTCCTGCAGCTTTACCCGATATACCAGCATCTGCTCCACGGTCGGACTCTGTTCGGCAAGTTGCCTCGGTGCGCCATCCCCGTCATGTTGATCCAGACTGTCTTGCAACTTCTCTTTGCGCCCATCACGGATCCGGTTCAACGCCAGATGCGTCGCAATCCGGAACAGCCAAGTTGTAAACTTCGCGGATGGCTCGTAAGTATGGCGTGAACGAAACACGCGCAAAAAAACCTCCTGCGCCAACTCCTCCGATACGGCCTGGTTCTGCACCATCCGGTACAAAAAGTGGATCACCGGTGCACGGTGCCGCTCCACCAGCACTCCGAAACTAGCCTGATCCCCGTCGCGAACTCGAACCATCAACTCCGCATCGCGATCCAGGGGACTCGAAACTGTAATATTGCTCTGAACCCGTTCGTTCCAAGAAGGTTGCGCCGTTATTGATGGTGTCATTTCTCTCCGTGCCATCCGATCTGTACCTGTGGACGGCGGATTTGCAAATGGGTTTACACAACTTTACTCGTCCGTCAGTGTTCGTTCCATTAGTTGCCGGATGGCATCCCGAGGCGTGACCGCGCCTCTTAGAAGAAGCCCCATCTGCAGGGTAATGGGCATATCGGTGTGGAACTTTCGGGCCAACTCCACTGCCGCACTCGTGGTCTCGACTCCTTCCGCAATCATATTCATTGTGTTGACGATGTCCTGTAGCTTTCGCCCTCGTGCGAGCTCAATTCCCAGCGAGCGGTTCCTGCTCAACTCACCAGTGCAGGTCAGCACCAGATCTCCCAGGCCGGCCAATCCCGCCAAAGTTCGCGGCTGGCCGCCCATTGCGACAGCCAGCCTCGTGATCTCCGCCAAACCCCGCGTGATCAGCGCCGCGGTCGAATTGTTGCCCAGCCCTAAGCCGGCGCAAATACCCGCGCCGATTGCGATCACGTTTTTGAGCGCCGCGCCCAGTTCCACGCCAACCGGATCGTCGTTCACATAAAGGCGAAAGGCCGGCCCGGAAAACTGTTGCTGAATTCCGGCGGACAGCTCGCGATCCGATGATGAGATCACGACCGCGGCAGGCTCGCCCCGCGCGATCTCACGCGCGAAGGTCGGCCCTGAAAGGATCGCCACGCGAGGCTCGAACCGCTGTGCCACCGCGTCGTGTATTACCTCGGACATGCGCAACAAAGATCCCGTCTCCAGGCCTTTGGTTGCGCTGACGAAGCGCATCTCCCGCGAAAGATGAGGCAGCATCCCTGCATACACGCTTCGCACAAACCGCGACGGAACGACGCTTAGCACGATGGCGGCCCGTTCCAAGGCAGCCGCCAACTCGGCTGTAATGTTTACGTTGTCCGGTAGATGGAAGCCCGGCAGATAGGTGTCGTTTTCTCGAGAGCTTGTCATGCGCGCCGCGAGATCGCGCTCGTGGGCCCAAAGCTGAATCTCCCGATATCGCGGAGCCAACACGATCGCGAGCGCGGTACCCCAGCTTCCCGCACCGATGATGGTGAGCCCAGTCACTTGCGCGGGCCGGCTTTTCGACTCTCAGAAGGCGGGCTGAAGCCCACCCCACTCACAAGTTTCCGCCCCTGCTAAAGCGGAAAACGTACTCGTTGCCGAAGCGAATCCGTTCTAGATTGGCCCGATGGCGATAGATGACGAAGCCGCCGCCGATCAGCGCGGCGAGAACCACCGGCGCGGTCGGGTGCAGGATCAACCACACTGCGAATGGAAATGTACCCGCGGCCAGAATTGAGCCGAGTGAGATGTAGTGAGTTGCAGCGACTACCATCACGAAAACGATCAGGACTGCCAGGAGCGGCAGCGGCGTCAGATACAGAAACGCGCCGGCGAAACTGGCCACGGCCTTGCCCCCGTGGAACTTCAGAAACACCGGATACGCGTGCCCGAACATTACCGCGAGGGCTGCCACGCTCATCCACGGAGGTGAGTGATGGGTCAACCGGTCAGCCAGCCATACCGCCGCGAAACCCTTAGTGATATCGAGCAACAACGTGACGATCGCGACTGCCCGGCCTGTGGTTCGCAGCACGTTGGTGGCTCCGATGTTCCCGCTGCCCAGTGTTCGCACGTCTCGCCCGGTGGTGGCCCTGACCATCAGAAAACCGAACGGGATTCCGCCAATCAGGTACGCGGCAATTAAAGCGGTCAACGGAATCATGCGCCGGCCAGCTTGAACTCAGCCAACTTGGTGTACACTGTGCCGGCGGAGCCCGGGCGGCTGAGATAGAGATGGAACCGGTCTGCCTCGGCCGATCCGAACTCGAGCGATTCGAATTTGGCAATGGCTTGCTGCATGACTTGTAGAGGCACGGGGAGGCGTAGGCGCGCGAGCGTGAGATGCGGCGAAAACTCGCGCCTCTCCCGCGCGATTCCGAGCGGCTCGAGAGCGTCTTCCGTTTTCTTTGCCAGATCCGCGAGAGCCGTTCCGGAATGTATGCCGGCCCAGAACACGCGCGGGCTGTGCGGGCTTGGAAACCAGCCCACGTCCCGAATGGCTATCGCGATCGGTGGGCCGCCCCGAATGCGGCGCAGCGCGGAAGTGAGCTTTTCGAGATCTTGCTCCGGCCACTCGCCTATGAACTTGGTGGTGATGTGCAGATTGTAAACCGGGCTCCAGATCAGGTGAGCTGTGGGCCGCAGGTGCGCGAGAAACCTTTCCAGCTTATCCTGTACATCTTCGGGGAGATCGATGCCGGTAAACAACCGCATTGTATGTGGGACACGCTTCAGCTTGTCCCATTCAATTCTACAAACTCACCCGGCTCAAAATAATCACGCTCGATTCCGTCCGATCAAACCGCAGTCGAATGGTGCGAAGCTTCGAAGGATCAAAGCTCTTGTTGACGGCTCTAAAATCGCCCAACCGGAGCTCGATCGTCTGGAACACCGGCTCGGACGCCTTTTCATACGCGAAACTGTCCATCTGCTCGAGCTTCGTAAACCGAACTTTGAACGGCGGTGGCAACATACCGAAATGGCTCAAGGGCAGACGTGCGCTTGCGCCGTCGCCGCCCTGCAATTCCACGGTAAAGTCGGTGGGCTCCGGTTTCTTCTTATCGTCTTTGTCCTTCGTTTTGGATTTGCCGTCGTTGGTCTTCCCGGGCAAGGGAGCTTTGTCCTCAGTCACAGCCAATGACAAGCTTAAGACAGATTGCGGCCCGAGATTCCACTTGTGCGCAATGCCGTCCGGAAGCGTGATGGAGTAAGTGGGCGCCGGCGGGGCAGCAGATTTTGGATCATGCTCGCGGTTCCAACCGAGGAACACCCCGTTATAATCCCGATCGCCACGCCGGTAGGGAATCTTGCCCTCGCGCCAGATCGAGAGATTTTCGCCCAGCAGGCGCCCGCCGGGAAGCGTCGTGGTGGTCACGTCCGGATCTTCCGTATAGTTGCAGACCAACTGCGATGATGCATCCAGGTAGCGCGTCATGTAGAGCGTGTCCGGCAGCCAATCGCGGATAGCCCGGTGATCGCGGAACATCGGCACATACTCGCGCCGGTTGTGCAGCGTGGCTTCGAGGAAAGCGGAAATGTATGTTTTGCCGATCCGCCGCTGCTCCTCGCCACTCATCAGCGGCTTCAGGTTCAAGAACCAGTTGGTGGGCGCGCCGGCATCGGTTCTGCCCCACACCGTGTTGAACTGGCCGTGATTGGCGCGGTAGATATACAGCTCGGCTTTGAACCAGGGTCCCTTATCCGTGAACCGCACGTGATCCCATTGCCTGCTCCCGGCAAACGAGGACACGTCGGCATCGTTGGCGCCCTGCAAGGTCAGATAATTGATGTTGTCGATGTAGCGCCACTGGCCCGCGGGCTTGTATTGTCCATCCGGGGGAGCGATGGCGACGATCGACTTGATCGGGAAGCCGTAAGCGAACCGTATCGTCGCATCATCCGGATAATAGGTCAGCTTGTTGAACAGCGCCGCGGTGGCCGCCGCCTCCCCACCGCGCGAATGTCCCATGAGAGCGACGTTCTCCAGGTCGACCTTGTGATAAAACGGATTGCCTGGCGCGCTATTCCAGGTGTGCCAGAGCTTCAGATGCTCGAGCAGCATCCAGCCTCGGACCGATTGCTGCTTTGGCGGATCGTGAAACAGCCCGCCGTTCAGAAAATTCTCGTCGATCGAAGCCAGGATAAAGCCACGGCTCGCGAGCAACTGGCCCAGATACTCGTATCCGGGGTCGGAAAATTCGGCCATGTCGTGGTTCCCATGGACGATCAGCGCGAGCGGAAAGGGGCCTGGTCCCTCAGCCTTTGAAATCCTTGAAGAACTTTGACGCGTCGAGGGTGGCAGTCTTAATCGCGACGGACTTGCCGTATTCCGGGCGCCGGATATCGGTGCCGCTTCCGTACAGGAGAAATTTGACCGTGTAAGGTCCACGATCGGCGGGATTTGAAGCGGACAAGGACGGCGGCGCGGGAGAATCCGCCTGCTTCAGACGCATGATCTCACTAGTGGCGCCTTCACTCGAAAGAAAAACATAAAGACTGACGTTCGCCGCTACCGCGATGACAAACAGAAGGATCGTAATGATCTTCTTGCTCAGCGCCGCTTCGCGGAAATGGCCGATGAGAAAGGTGGCAATCGTGGCGCCGAGTATGCCTTCCATCAGAGCGAAGATCGCGCCCATGATGAATCCAAGTGGAGGCGGCCATTGGACCGCGATAAAGGCGCCCGCGCCAAGGATAATCCCGGTCGCAAGCCGCGGCAATTTGCGAAGAATCGTGAGCAGGAGCACAACGATTAGCGCGAGTAAAGGAATGCCGAGCAGTGCGACCGCGAAGGCGACCGCAATGTCGATGGCGCGGCCAAATCCCGAACGCAAATTGATTCCGCCGATAACCGCCGCCCAGACCGCGGCCGCAAGCAGCGCCCAAATCGCGCCCTTGCGAGCTTCAGGTCCAGGGCGAATGGCACTCCAGACGCGCCGTCGCCAATCGCGAACGCGAAGCCACATTGATGATATCCGCAGAGTACCTCAGTAACTGTGCATACTACTCTATCTCGCAATCGACTTGATCTGGAGATACTCTTCCAACCCAAATAATCCCAACTCCCGCCCGATGCCGGACTGCTTATAACCGCCAAACGGCGCGAGCGGATTAAACTTTCCGCCGTTCACATCCACCTGGCCGGTACGCAGGCGGCGAGCCACGCGCATCGCCCGGCCGGTGTCGCCCGACCAGACTCCGCCCGCCAAACCATAGATCGTATCGTTCGCGATCGCGACGGCTTCGTCTTCGTTATCGTAGGGAAGAATCGACAGCACCGGCCCGAAGATCTCTTCTTGCGCGATGGTCATTTTCGAATGAACATCGGCGAAGATCGTGGGCTCGACGTAATACCCATGAGTGAATCCGGACGGACGTCCGCCTCCCGCAATAACGCGCGCGCCCTCCTGCTTGCCCTTAGCGATGTAGCCTTCGACACGCTCGCGCTGGGTTTCCGAAATTAGTGGACCGAGCCGCGTATTCGGGTCGAGAGGGTCGCCTAGCTTCAAGGCCGCGATCGCCTGCTTTGCTGCATCGATCGCCTCCCGATAACGGCTGCGCGGGACGATCATGCGCGTCCAGGCGGAGCAGGTCTGGCCGGAGTTGAGCATGGCGTTCCGTGCGCCGGCGGGAATGGCCTTCTCGAACGGGGCATCATCGAGTACTACGAAAGCCGACTTGCCACCGAGTTCGAGCGTGACTCGCTTGATCGAATCAGCCGCGAGCGCGCCCACCCGCCGGCCGGCCCGCAGAGAGCCTGTGAAGCTCACCATATCGACCAGCGGATGCATCGCGATCGCCTCGCCCACCACCGGCCCGTATCCGGAGACGACGTTCAAAACGCCTGGCGGCAAACCGATGCTCTCGCAGGCTTCCGCGAGAAGAAAGGCATTCAGCGGCGCGGTTTCACTGGGCTTCAAAACGATCGTGCATCCAGCCGCGAGCGCGGGCGCAACCTTCGCCATAATCTGGTGCAGCGGATAATTCCAGGGGGTGATCGCGCCCACCACCCCGACCGGCTCGCGAACCACCAGTGAATTGCCAATCTCCTGTTCGAGCTTCGCTTCCAGAATGAGCTTGGCGTACGTGGTGGTCACCAGCACTGGCAACCCCGCCTGAATCGAAGTGGACATCGATATCGGGGACCCGACTTCCTGGCTGATCGTAGTAGCGATCCGCTCGCCGCGCTCTTTGAGAGCCGCCGCGAGTTTATTCAACCACTCAGATCGGTCGGCGGTAGTGGTCTGGCTCCAGCCATTGTCAAAAGCTTTGCGCGCGGCCTGAACCGCGTGTTCGACGTCTTGAGGCGTGCCCTCGGGCACCGAGCCAATCGCTTCTTCCGTGGAGGCAGAGATTACGTCAATGTGACCCATGCCTGTGCTGGCCTGCCACTTGCCATCGATATACAGATGCGGGAAGCCGCTCTTTGCGCTGATCATAGGTTTTATTTTAGTTGGACGCGCCAGCTTCGATTACACTGGTAGTGGAGTTTTTGCAGTCGAGCAAGAATGAAGGAATACATTGAGCTCACCAAGCCTCGGATCACCTGGCTGATTCTGATGAGTACCGGCGTCGGCTATTTCTTCGGCGCGCGCTCCGGCTGGCATTGGCTCACTCTGCTTCACACGATGATTGGAACCGGGCTGATTGCCTCTGGCACCGCCGCTCTCAATCAATGGTACGAGCGCGAGGCGGATGGAAAGATGCGCCGCACCATGGGACGGCCGCTGCCCTCCGGCCGCATCGGCGCCGCCCACGCGTTGTGGTTTGCGATCGCGATCTCGCTGCTCGGCTTCCTCGAGCTGGCCATTTCAGTGAATCTGCTGGCCGCGTTGCTCGGCTTGTTTACGCTGTTCAGTTATCTGTTCATCTACACTCCACTGAAGCAACGCTCGCCGCATTCGACGACCATCGGGGCGATCCCCGGCGCGATGCCGCCGCTCATCGGCTACGCGGCGGCGAGTGGAACACTCACATGGCAAGCCTGGATTTTATTCGCGATCCTGTTCATCTGGCAATTTCCGCACTTCTACGCGATTGCCTGGATGTACCGTGAAGATTACGAGCGCGCTGGGATCCGGATGCTGCCGGTGGTGGAGCCGGATGGACAGTCCACCGCGCGTCGAATTCTGATCTACATGCTCGTGCTGCTGCCGATCAGCCTGCTGCCGAAATATTTCTCCATGGTGGGGAACTTCTATTTAGCCGGCGCGTTCGCCCTTGGACTGCTATTTCTGTGGTCGGGTATCCGCGTCAGCATGGACCGGACGCGGCAACGAGCCCGGCGCGTCTTGCTCACTTCGGTTGTATATTTGCCAATGCTGTACGGCCTCATGCTGCTCGATCGTCCGGCATGATCCGGTACGCGTTTCTCTGCCTCGCGATTGTTCTGCTAGGGTGCCGGCGAAATACCCAGTCCCCCGCGTTGGAAATTTTCGGCGTGGTACCGGCATTTCAATTAACCGCACAGACCGGCCAGCCATTTGATAGCCGCGGCACGCTGGCGGGAATGATCTGGGTCGCGGATTTCATCTTCACCAACTGCCCAGGACCTTGCCCGCGGATGACCTCGCAGATGCACCAGGTGCAGGAGGCCGTCCATCGCATGCCCAACGTGCGGCTGGTCTCGTTCACTGTCGATCCGGCGCGAGACACGCCGCCCGTGCTCGCCGCGTATGCGAAAGCGCATCACGCCGCGCACCAGCAATGGTACTTCCTGACGGGACCGCAAGCCACGCTGAACGACCTTTGCCGCAACGTTTTCAAGCTCGGGAATGTGGACGGCAGTCTGGCGCACAGCACGCGGTTTATTCTGATCGATCAAAAGTCGCAAATACGCGGCTACTACGATACTTCAGAGCCGGACAGCATACCAAAGCTGGTGGCTGATATCCATGCACTCGCGCGGGAACGCACTTGATCGGTGTACGCGACCTGCCGGTGGTCAATGCCACGTTGAACGGCACCGCGGCTGTCTTGCTGGTATGGGGACACGAGCTGATGCGCCGCCGCCGGATTGCAAGCCACAAGAAAGTGATGCAAACCGCGTTTGGCGTATCGGTCGCATTCCTGATCTGCTATCTGGTGTATCACTCGCAAGTCGGCTCGGTCCCGTTTCGGAAGACCGGCCCTCTGCGCGCCGTCTACTTCGCGATTCTCATCACCCACACGATCCTGGCCGCGACCGTTCCGGTGCTGGCGGTAGTGACGTTGCGGCGTGGGCTAAAAAATCAGGTTGCGCTGCATCGGCGGATCGCGAAATGGACCTATCCGATCTGGCTGTACGTCAGCGTGACAGGCGTGGTGGTGTATTGGATGCTGTACCGGCTGTAATCAAGGGATTGTAAGCCACGGTGGGGCAGCCATTCAGCCCATCTGAAGGCAGAGTGGAACAGGCGCTTTCGCCTGTTCTCCAAAAAACGGACAGGCGAACCGCCTGTCCCACTCTGGAAATTCGCAAGTTGCTGAAATAAGCCGGATCTCACAAAGTAAGTGACACTGCCCATTCAGCGTCCGTTCCGGCGGCACGGCACCACAGATTGCGAGCGTGATGTTGGTTATGGAGCCCTGCGCCGAGTTGAGGGTCTTGGCCGGTTTTCCTTCTTCGATTTAGTACGTGGTTGAAGCGCGGCGCACAATAGCGTTAACATTCACAGTTTTCTGGGCAGTGTCAGCAGTGAAGAAAATCCGGTAACTGCCCACCCGTCGGCGCCAACGGTTGCCTTCGCCCGCTAGTTTTAGGACATCGCCGGTAAAGGGATCGTCGGCCGTCGTAAGGACAGCGGAGCCGATCTTTTCCTGATCTTTAGCGGGAAACCTTGCGGCTTGCTTTTGCGCCGGTTTTGCGGCGTTGACTGTCCAGGTCATGAAGGAAGTCGGCTAATGATACGGAATCGCCACGAGCAATTGCGGCTTCGCCTCTGCGGATGGCTGCCCATTCGGCTTTGGTGGGTTTGTAAGCAGGTGGCTCCACGGCCGTGATGGTGATCCTACGGGCTGATGTCTGGAATTGAAGGCTGTCACCGCTTTTGATCCCCGCCCGGCGTTGCACGCTCGGCGGTACCACTAACGGTTTGTCTTTGAGAGTGAGGGTCATTGGTTTGGAAGGCATTCACTCGTAAGACGAGGCCGGGCTGTTAGAGACGCCAACTCGTATCGCAAGCATAGCATCCCAAAAGCGTTAGCGACTGAAGGATTAAATCGGACGAGCAACCGTGAGTTGATATACACGACCACCGGAGAAGCGAATAGGAGCTGTGTACAACAGGTATGTCCCTGCCATGATGCCCTTGCCTTTGACTTCCCAGAAGTGCGGATCTTGCGCTACCGGCAAACGGGGGACAATGCTCAAGTGCTGGTAGAGAGTTGACCATTGCAGGACCCGGCCCTGTTCATCTGCGAGCATGTAAATTCCGCGAAGGCGATCGATCAGGCGGACTCGAGCGGGATCATCCTGCCTGTCATAAGTCCAATTGGGACCGTTCGGGCCCATTCGAAGGGCAAGGTTAACGGTGTTCCAGTCTGACCAAACAGAAGCCGTGGCAGCTTCATGCCGGATACTGCCGATTCGTTTTTGATCAATTGCAACCGTCAGGCCCGCGGAAAAGGCTATCAGGATCGCAGCATTCAAAAAGAGCCGATTCTTAGGCGCCATTTAATACCTTCGACACTGATTTTAGCCTGTAATGCCCACGGTTGCTCGGTCGGCATGACTATGGTTGCCTCGCCTCCAATAAGCCTCAGCAGACGAGAGATGCGCTACCGGCGTGTTTGGGCGCTGCCGGGATGGGCACGTTCGTGTCGATCACGATGCGCAGGCGGCTCATTTGGAGCGACGTGGTTGAGAAGGGTGTTGCCGAACTTAGAGATCCACTTTGGGATCATCTTCCGCACTTCTTCGAGCGACACAGTGCGGCCCTCGTCCGCGGCTGTGATCCCCCGATCAATGGCAGCTTGAGGTCAACCATACCCCTACAGTAGCCCGGATCAAACGGCTTGTTGACGGGAATCTGACTCCCGCTTAGAGAGCGGATGCAATATCCGTCTTTTTGAAATCTTCTCCTTTGAAGAGGAGGGGGCTCGCCAGTGATCTTGGCGCTCCCGCATGCGCCTGCTCGATAGTGAAAGGCTCGATGATAATTCCGGCTCTGCCCGGCGTTTGGCCCGATCTGGTCTTCAATCACGATGGAGAGTTCCAGGAAGTTTGCGCGCTGATGTGAAGCGGCCGGCATGGTGAAGAATTTGAGTATGGAGGCCGCTTCAGGTTTCCCAAAAAGATGGCGGCGAGCGCGGAGGTATCCAGGATCTTTTGGGAAGACCGCGTTCATCTTGAAGCAATTCGCGTGATCGAGATACGTGCGTTTGACTTGAACGGTGGCCAGTTGCGCGATCGGCGGAAGTTCCTCCACAGAGACCTTGCCGCGGTTGCTTTTGAAGGCACGGCACCCGTCAAGGTTTCACCGGTGGCCGGTGCAATCGCTTGATCGACACGGTCACGCGCACCAAGATGCGCCGTATCAGCACAAGCAGGCGGCCAGCATCGCCTGCTCCACGTCACCGCGGGCCCAACTGCGTCAGCCCGCCGTCTACCACGATCGCCTCTCCCGTTACACCGGCTGTTCCCGCCAGGTACAGGATCGTGTCCGCGATATCGTCCGTCGTCGCCAGTCTCTGAAGCGGAGTGATGGCCTCGCCCTGGTCGAACGCCGACGCCGGCCAGTTCGCGAATCTGGTTCTCACGAATCCGGGCGCAACCGCATTCACCCGAATCGCAGGCGCCAGCGCTCGCGCCAGCGATTTGGTCAACGTGAGCACTCCGGCTTTTGAGGCCGCATAGACCATCGAGCTCCCTTGCCCCGTGATTCCCGCTACCGAGGCCACATTGACAATCGACGAGCCCTCCTGTTTCCGCAGCAACGGCGTGGCCGCCCGAACGCAATAAAACACTCCGCGCAGGTTGGTGTTGAGCGTGCGGTCCCAGATCTCGTCAGTCAGGTCTTCGAATTTCTCTGTGCGGAATGCGCGTGCTCCAGCCGGCATTGTTTACCAGAATGTCCAGTCGGCCGAACTCCCGATTCACGCGCTCGAACATGCTATTCACTTGCGCCTCATCGCTAACATCCGCGGCGACGGCGATAGCGGTACCGCCGCTGTTTCGAATCTGCGCTACCACCTCTTCGGCGGCATCCCGCGACCGGCTATAGTTCACCGCTACTTTGGCGCCCGCGCGCGCAAGAGCTTCCGCCGCGGACCGGCCGATTCCCGTTCCAGCGCCCGTGACGAGGGCTACCCGATTTTGAAATTCCATGAGTCCGGACTTCATCATAACGGGAAAGTGCTATAAATCGCACATGGCCTACGGCGATCTGCGCGAGTTCATTCGCGCTCTCGAAAAGAGCAGGGAACTGAAGCGCATCGCGTTCGAAGTGGACCCGTACCTGGAGATCGCCGAATTCGCCGATCGCGCCGTGAAGCAGGGCGGCCCCGCGCTGCTATTCGAAAAGCCAAAGGGAAGCAGCGTTCCGGTTCTGATCAATAGCTTTGCCAGCGCGCGGAAGATGCAGATCGCGCTGGAGGTGGATTCAGTGGACGAAATCGCCGGGCGCATCTCCGAGTTTCTGGAGATGCGGATGCCGCAAGGCTTGATTGGCAAGCTCAAGATGCTTCCAAAACTCGCTGAAGTGGGCGCTTTCTTTCCGCGCATCGTATCCGGCGGGCCTTGCAAGGACGTCATCCTTCGCGACAATTTTTCGCTCGACCAGTTTCCGATCCTGCATTGCTGGCCGCAAGATGGCGGACGCTTCATCACCTTGCCGATGGTGTTTTCGAAGAACCCGGACACCGGCAAACGAAACTGCGGCATGTATCGGATGCAGGTTTACGATGGCCGCACCACCGGCATGCACTGGCAGACTCATAAGCAGGGCGCGGAGCATTACCGGCGGCTGCTCAAGCTGGGGCAGCAGGCGCGCATGGATGTGGCGGTCGCGATTGGATCGGACCCGGCGACGATGTACTCGGCGATCCTGCCGCTTCCGCCGGATCTGGATGAGATGATGATCGCCGGTTTTCTGCGCGGCAAGCCGGTCGAGATGGTGAAGTGCGAAACCTCCGGCATCGAGGTGCCCGCGAATTCCGAGATCGTGCTGGAAGGTTATGTGGATCTTGGCGAGTTGCGGCGCGAAGGTCCCTTCGGCGATCACACCGGCTTCTACTCGCTCGAAGACGACTACCCGGTGTTTCACATCGCCTGCATCACTCATCGTAAAGATCCGATCTACGCGACAACCATCGTGGGGCCTCCGCCCATGGAAGACTTCTACATGGGAAAGGCCATTGAGCGAATTTTCCTGCCGCTGATGCGCCTGCAACTGCCCGAAGTGCGCGACATCTGCCTGCCCGCCGAAGGCATTTTCCACAATCTGATCCTGGTCTCGATGCGCAAATCGTATCCGCTGCACGCGCGCAAGGTGATGCACGCGATCTGGGGCCTGGGGCAGGCGATGTTCAGCAAGGTCATCATAGTGGTGGATGAGGACGTGGACGTGCAAAATGTCAGCGAGGTGGCGTGGAAGGCCCTCAACAACATCGATCCGGAGCGTGACATCCAGTTTGTGATGGGTCCCATCGATGCGCTGGATCATGCCAGCCGGTTGCCGCACTACGGCTCGAAGATGGGTGTCGACGCCACGCGAAAATGGAAAGAGGAAGGCTTTGCGCGTCCCTGGCCGGATGTCATCCGGATGAACGACGATACAAGAGCGAAGGTGGACTTACTTTGGAAAAAGGCGGGCTTGTGAAGAAACTGGCATTGGTATGGATGACGTTTTCCGCGATTCTGTGCGCGGCCGACCTGACCGGAAGGTGGCGTGGTGAGTCAACGGACGCGAATGGCCGCAAACGGCAACTGACCTTCTCATTCAAGCAGGACGGCGCCAAGTTGACTGGCGCTCAGGTCCAATCCATGATTGACGACCCCATCTCGGAAGCGGTCGTGAATGGTGACACATTTTCTTTCGTCGTGGACACGTCCTGGGGCGAGCAAAACCGGCGGGCCGAGTACCACGGCAAGATAGTAGGCGACCAACTCCAAATTTCGACTCAACCCGGCCGCGAAGTGGCGCTGAGCCGGGTTTCTTCGGAACCCTACGTTCAGCCGCCTCCCTATCCCAAAGTCAAGCTCCCGGAACTGCGCGCGTTGCCGGATAACGGGCTCGCGCGCACTCCACCCATGGGTTGGAACAGTTGGAATCATTTCCACCGCGACATTGACGACAAAACGGTCCGCGAGACCGCCGACGCCATGGCTTCGAACGGAATGAAGGCCGCCGGATATGTGTACGTCAACATCGATGACACCTGGGAAGGATCGCGCGACGCCCAGGGGAATATCCTGACGAACGAGAAATTTCCAGACATGAAAGCGCTGGCTGACTACGTGCACAGTAAGGGCCTGAAGCTGGGGATTTATTCCTCACCCGGGCCGAAGACCTGCGCCGGTTTTGAGGGCAGCTATGCACATGAGGAACAGGATGCCCGCTCCTACGCGGCCTGGGGCATTGACTACTTGAAATACGACTGGTGCAGCGCGACCCGCGTGTTCCAACCGTCTGAGATGAAGGCCGCTTATCAAAAGATGGCGGAGGCTTTGCGCGCCACCGGACGTCCGATGGTCTACAGCCTGTGCCAATACGGACTGCAGCACGTGTCCGAGTGGGGCGCGGCCGTGGGCGGCAATTTGTGGCGCACCACCGGCGACATCGGTGACAGGTGGCAGTCTATGTCCAATATCGGCTTCACCCGGCAGGAAGGCCTGGAGCAGTATGCCGGCCCGGGACATTGGAACGATCCCGACATGCTCGAGGTAGGCAACGGAGGCATGACCGAAGACGAATATCGAACGCACATGAGCCTGTGGGCGATCCTGGCGGCTCCGCTGCTGGCCGGGAACGATCTGCGAAGCATGAAGGCGAATACGCTCGCCATTCTGACCAACCCGGAAGTGGTCGCGATCGACCAGGACAAAGCGGGTAAGCAGGGAAAGCGCGTCGGCAAGGACGGCGATGCCGAGGTTTGGGCCAAGCCGCTCGATCATGGCGAGTGGGCGGTCGGGCTGTTCAATCGAGGCGAGTCGCCGGCCAGGGTGACGGCCAAGTGGTCCGGCATTGGTGTCTCGGGATCGCACCAGGTGCGGGATTTGTGGGCTCGGGCGGACCGGACTGCTTCGACAGACGCCTATTCGGCCGAAGTGGCGCCACATGGAGTCGTGTTAATCCGGGTGAAATAGCGGTTACAGAAACTCGAACATGCAGAGGTACGTTTAAGTCTTTGGGGGGGAACGATGAACTCCAACATTTTGCTGGCTTTTCTGGGGGGCGCGGTGTTGGCCTCGGCTATCGTGTATATGGCGGTGAAAGACCCGGCGCCGCCAGTGAAGCATGTGTCGGCGGCTTCGAAGCCCATCTACGTGACTCCCGCTGAAGTTAGCGGCCCCGCGACGCCGCCGGTCGAGGACGAATTGCCTGGTGAGCCGCCCGTGGATCGACCGGCGAAAAAAGTTCAGCGCGAGAAGCGCTCGCCCATGCCTTCCGCTAGAGTGCGTTCCGCCCCTAAAATCACGACCGCGGATCTGAGAGCTCCCGCAGTCGTGCCCGAACCGGCCCCAGCGAGCCAGCAGCCGCCAGCGTACACACCGCTTCCCGCGGTTCCGCAGCCGGTAGAAGAACCGCTCAATACCGAACCGCCTCCACCTTCGACTCCGCAGCCGCACACGGTAACAATCACAGCCGGTACCCTGCTGCCGGTTCGGATCGGCGAGACGCTGACCGCCAGCCACAATCAACCGGGCGACGGTTTTCTCGCGACTCTCGATCAGCCGCTGGTAGTGGATGGATTCGTGATCGCTGAGCGGGGAGCGCGCCTGGAAGGCAGGGTGGTCGAAGCCGACCCGGGTGGACGAGTGAGGGGCACTTCCTACCTGGACGTCGAGCTGGTAAAGCTGGCAACCTCCGACGGCCAGCATATCCGGATACGGACGTCGTCGTTTCAGAAGCAAAGCCAGGCTTCGGTGGGAACAGACGCCGCCAAGGTTGCGGTGGGAGCCGCCATCGGAGCGGCCATCGGCGGCATAGCGGGCGGCGGCAAGGGAGCTGGAATCGGCGCGGGAGTCGGTGGCGCGGCGGGCGCTGGCGACGTGCTGCTGACTCGTGGAAAACCGGCGGCAATTCCAGTGGAGACGCGGATCAGCTTCCGTTTACAGGAGCCGGTTACAATTACCGAACGGCTGCGGTGATTGAGGTGCGAATTCCAGAGTGGAACAGGCGCTTTCGCCTGTTCTCCAAAAAACACGGACAGGCGAAAGCGCCTGTTCCACTCTGCCTCTCAGAGGGTGCGGCTAAACGTCGATGCCGAGCGGTTTCCAGCGACTATTTCTTCGCTCGTGCCGTGGAAGGCGGCGTGATTCCCTTCGTCCGCAGATACCCCACCAGGTTCCCGTAATGCTCGTTTAGCGAAGCAATCAGCGAGACCATGCCGTTGACCGGATACTTGCGGCCCGCCTCGGTCAATGCTTTCTTATCGTCCATCGCCGCGAGCGCGCCGTCGCAATAATCGAAGGAATCCTTCAGAGCTTTCTGCAACTCCGCCTTCGACGTCAACCCGTGAACCTTCGACATGTCCGGAGCGGCGCTGCCCTTGATCCCGGCGCAAAACATGTAATTGCCCAGAGCGGTGTGCTCGATCCACAAGCCGAACGGCCTCTGCTCGGGGCTGAGCTTGTAGGCATAATTCTCTTCGGGCATTGCTTCCGCGGCGCCCAGCAGGTTCTGTTTCGCACTGTTATAGCGGGTGGTTACCGCCTGTGTGAGCGGGTTAGTTTGTGCCAACGCGCAGGACGACACGATCAGAAGCAGGCCAAAGGTTCGCATAGGCCGATTCTATCGCACCTGCGCTTCCACCTCGGCCATCCAATCCGGCCGCTTGAGCACTTCGCGCGGCTTGCTGCCATCCGGAGGACCAATGATGCCATCCCGCTGCATCATGTCTAAAATTCGCGCGGCACGGCCATAGCCCAGACGAAGGCGGCGCTGCAAGGTGGAAGTGGAGGCTTTGCCCATTTCGAGAACGATACGCACGGCGTCGTGATACATCGCGTCTTCGGCGGCATCCATTTCCGCGCTGTCGTCCAGCTGCTCCTCATCGTCGGGAGGGGCCAACAGGAAGGTCTGATCATAATCGGGCCTGGCCTGCGCCTTCCAGAACTCCACCACGCGATTGGTCTCCGCTTCCGTAACAAAGGCGCCATGCACACGGCCCAGGCGCGACGATCCCGGTGGCAGAAATAACATGTCGCCTTTGCCTAACAGATGTTCGGCGCCCATCACGTCCAGGACGGTCCGCGAATCCACCCGTGTCGCCACGCGGAAACTGATGCGCGACGGAAAGTTCGCCTTAATCAAACCCGTGATCACGTCGACGCTGGGTCGCTGCGTTGCCAGCACCAGGTGCATGCCAACGGCGCGAGCCATCTGCGCCAGCCGGGTGACTGCTTCCTCGACATTCCCGCGCTCGAGCATCATCAGGTCCGCCAGCTCATCGATCAGGATCAGGATGTACGGCAGCGGAGCCAGTTCCTCATCTTCCGCCGTGGAGTCCTCGAATAGGTTACGCGGCTGCTGCTGCAGTTGTTTGATCTTGCGATTGAACTGGTCGATATTCCGTACGCCTTGCGATGCCAGCAGCTTCAGGCGGCGCTCCATTTCGAGCACTGCGTTGCGCAGCGCATTGGTGGCCTTCTTCGCGTCCGTGATCACCGGCGTGAGCAGATGCGGAATGCCTTCGTACAGACCGAGCTCGAGCCGCTTGGGATCGATCATGATCAGGCGCACCTCATCCGGCGTCGCCTTGTACAGAATCGACATGATCATCGAGTTCAACATCACGCTCTTGCCCGATCCGGTCGACCCGGCGATCAGCAAATGCGGCATCGATTCCAGCGCCGCCACTTTGATCCGGCCGTTGATGTCCTTACCCAGGCAGATGGTCATCTTGGACGGCGAGTTGAGGAATTCTTCCGACTCCAGGATCTGACGGAGACTGATCACTTCGCGGCGCGAGTTCGGAACCTCCACCCCCACCGTGGGCTTGCCGGGGATGCGCTCAATCAGAATGGATTCGGCCTGAAGACCCAGGCAGAGATCGTCGTTCAGCGTGGTAATCCGGCTGTACTTGATGCCAGCCTCGGGTTTGAACTCGAAAGTCGTCACCACCGGGCCCGGATTGATCTGGACAATGTTGCCGAGTACGTTGAACTCTTCGAGTTTCGATTTAATCTTGGCGGCGGTGTCCTTGAGCTCGAGTGAATCGTACTGGCTTTTCGCGGCTGGCTCGTGCAGCAACCCGGTCGAGGGCAAATGGTATTCGGGATGTTCTTTCGGCTCGGGCGGGAGAGGCTTTTTGGCGGTTTCCCACGGCAGGTCGGGCGCCGTGGTGGGCAGGTAGACGGGCGCGGGCGGAGCCGGCTCGTATTCGAGCTCGTGGATCGGGATCTCCTCCATGCCAGTCTCCCCAGCGCCGTTCGCCGGTGTGGCGGCAGCCGCTTCCTCCGCGGCGCCGGGCTGCGGCTTGGCGCGCGGGGATTTCCCGGCTCTGGCCTGCGCTCTTTTTTCGGCTCTGGCGCGAGCGCGCTCGATCGCCAGGCTTTGCCGCGTGGCGCGCCAGAGGATCCAGCGGCTGTAAAGCCCCTCCACAAGCTGCTGCATACGGAAGATCCATGAAGCGCCCTGAGTGACGGAGAAATGGGAGACCAGGTAGACGGACAGGATCAAGCCCATCACAGTCGCAAGCCATGCGCCGGTGGCATTCAGGCTGGCCGTGAAGGAATCAGCCAGCAGAATTCCGAGAATGCCCCCAGGCGTGAACGCGCCATTCCAGAGACGAAACTGCGGTCCAAGAGCGCCGCCGGTGCAGAGGCTTGTCACCAGCAGGAGAATGCCGGCCAGCTTGAGGATACCCGCTTGAATGGGCTGCGAGCGAACCCACTTGAAGGAGAGTATCCACAACAGGAAGGGTAGGCCAAAAGCGTTGAGACCGAAGAACTGGAGGCAGAAGTCGGCGGTATAGGCGCCTACGCGACCGGTCAGATTGTGCACTCGGTTAGAGGCGCTGACGGAATCCCAGGATGGATCCTGAGGGAAATACGAGATGAAACTAAGAACGAGAAATAGACCGCCGAAGAGAAACACAACGGCGATCGCTTCATTGAGACGCTTGAAGCGTGTGGGTCCGAGTACGTTCATTCCGCGCTGAAGCGGAACAGATAAGCCAGAGCGATTACTATTATGCCAAAAATAATTCGATAGTATACGAACGGCTTCAGAGTGTTGCGGCGCAGGTACTGCATGAAAAGCGCAATCACAAGAGCGCCCACGATGCCGCTGACCACGGCGCCGAGAGCAAACGGCAGGCGCATATCGGGCGCAATGCCGCCCTGTTTGCGAAGATCCCAGGCGCCTTTGAGAGCGGCCGCCGCGATCACGGGTGTGGAAAGCAGGAATGAAAATCGGGCCGCCGCTTCCCGGTTGAGATCGCGGAATAGCCCAGTGGCGATCGTGATTCCGCTGCGGGACGTGCCTGGCACAATCGCGAGGGCTTGTGCCAGACCGATGATTCCGGCGTCGTCCAATCCAACCCTATCGATGTCCTTGTGAATGCTGGCCCGGTTCTCGGCGATCCACATGAAGATTCCCACCACGATGAGCATCGCTCCGATCAGGTAAGGATTACGCCAGGTGGATTCCGCCTGTTTGCTGAAGGCTAGTCCCGCAAGACCCGCCGGGATGGTGGCGATGATGAGATACCAGAGCAGATTGGGATTACGGCTGAGCTCCCGGTCGTCACCCATGTGGAAATTGAAAGCGTGTCCGATGATGTTGACCCAATCGCGGAAGAAATAGATCAGCACCGCTGCGAGAGTTCCGGCGTGGAGCGCAATGTCAAAGACCAGTCCGGGATCCTTCCATCCGAACAGCCAGGGAGCGAGCGCCAGATGAGCGGAGCTGCTGACGGGAAGAAATTCAGTGAGACCTTGAATGAGGGCGAGTACAATCACCTGATAAATAGGCATGAGAGACGGATTGCCTATTCTAACAAGGCGCCGCTGAGTGGAGCAGGCGGTTTCGCCTGCCCGCGTTTTTTTTGAGAACAGGCGAAAGCGCCTATTCCACTCTGCCTTTCAGAGGGTGCGACTAAACGCCTCTTCGACAAGAATCAAATGACTTCCGGCGATGCAGAAAGTAAGTGACATTGGGCGGTTTCGCCTGCCCGGTAAAAGCGCAAGCGAATCTATATTAGAGTGAAAGAAGAATGAAGGTTGAGGTTTTGTTTTTTGCGGGATGCCCGAACCACAAGCCTACGGTTGAGCGGGTGCAATCGGTTCTCCAAAGTGACGGTATTTCAGCGCAACTATCCGAAATCGAGATTCGCGACGCGTGCGCGGCCGAGGCCGCGGGTTTCATTGGCTCTCCGACCATTCGAGTGAATGGCCAGGATATCGAACCCGCCTCTCGCGGCCTGAAAGCCGCCGGGTTTGCCTGCCGTCGCTATCCCGGAGGCCTTCCGTCTGAGCAAATGATCCGCGCCGCGCTTCGCGAAGCATACACGGAGTTGAAGTGAACACCGGCGCCCGTAGCGGTCGCACGGCGCTCGCCGGTATGGCCGCTCTGGGCAGCGTGATCGCCGCATCGAGCTGCTGCCTGCCGATTTTGCCCTTTGTCTTCGCCGCGGGGTTCGCGGGGAGCTCAGCGCTTCTCACCGTTTTGCGTCCGTATCTGCTCGGCGCTTCGGTTTTGTTCATCCTCTACGGGTTCTACCAGGCGTGGCGGGCCAAACAGTGCCGCTCGCGTCCGAGCGTCTTGAGCTCTATTTTGTTATGGAGCTCTGCCGTCTTCGTGGCCGTGTCGATTTTCTTTCCGCAGGTGATTGCAAGCGCCGCGGCGGACCTGCTGGCCCGATGACCCGTAAAGGGGCTGGGGTCTTGGTTGCTGTATTGATCGCCGGCGCCGCGCTCTTCTACTTCTATGGTGGACACCAGACGCCCCCGGGTCAGCCGCCCCTCACCGCGCTGCAGCCGCAAAATATTGGCGTTATCGCGAGCGCGTTCAATGCCGCCAAGGGCGACGTCCGCTTGTTACTATTGTTGTCTCCTACTTGAACGATTTGTCTGCAGGGGGCCTCTGCAGCCGGACATCTGTTACAGGAATTCCGCGGTAAACCCATCCAGGCTTTCATTGTGTGGGAGCCGGTACTGGTCACGGATTTCGGCGAGCCCTCCAGCGCCGCGCTCCAGAGAATCATCGATTCGCGGACCGCGCAGTTCTGGGACAAGGGCCGCCTGATCTCGCATGAAATGGGTGAACACGACCGGAAAAGTGTGGTCTGGGATCACATTGCCGTGTACCCGCCTGGCGCAGTCTGGGACCAGGCGCCGCCGCCCGCGCTGTTTGAGGACGGTCCGGTGGTCCAAGTTATAGACCGCACGCGCCAAGCCATAGCAAAAGCTCTTCCACCCTAACCTGCATTTCTCACCAGAGTTGAAGCACAAGAGTGAGCGTGCGCCACAGCGGACACGGCACAGACTGTCTGAGTGGCACAGGCATTCTTGCCTGTGTTGCACTTAGACGAAGACCCTGACGTTTTCAATCCGGGTCTTTGCTTGTCCGCCGGGCAAGGGAAACACTCGTGTGTGCCGCGTCGAGAGTCATCTCGACGCCTGGTTCGTGAGAAACGCGCGCTAACGCTAAACTAACTCCTTGGTCCGCGAACCCACCGAAACTCACGTTTCCATCCATGACATCGATCTCGCGGTCTGGCATTGGCCAGGCGAGCTGCCAGCTATCGTCCTTTGCCACCCCACCGGGTTTCATGCCCGCTGCTGGGACCAGATTGTCGCGCGCCTGCCCAACCGGCTGTGCATCGCTCCTGACTTTCGCGGACACGGCCGCAGCAGCAAGCCGCAGCCGCCATACCACTGGCGCTCCTTCGGCGAGGATGTGGCCGGGCTGCTCAGGGAATGGGACATCCGTGACGCCGTGGGTGTCGGGCATTCGATGGGTGGCCACGCCACCGTGCTGGCAGCCGCGCTCCAACCGCGGGCCTTCGCGCGCCTGCTGCTTCTCGACCCCGTGATCCGCCCGCGCGCCGCCTACACCGGGCCTGTCGCGGAGGTTGATTTCGTGCTACGGCGGCGTAATTTCTGGGATTCACCCGAGCAGATGTTCGAGCGGTTCCAAAGCCGTCCACCGTTTCAAAGCTGGGATGCGGCCATTCTGCGGGACTACTGCAACTTTGGCCTTCTTCCGGCAGCCACCGGCGACGGCTTCGTCCTGGCATGTCCGCCGGCTATCGAGGCGTCGATCTATGCCCACAACAGCGAAAGACAATCGGACCTCTATGCTGAGATCCAGCACATCCAGATCCCGGTACACATCATTCGTTCGAGCGGAGAATTTGGCGCCAGCAACTTCCAGGCTTCACCCACGGCTCCGGATCTGGCTTCGTTCTTTCCTCACGGCCAGGATACTCCCCTCACCGGCGCCACCCATTTCTTTCCTATGGAAGCCCCCGGCCTTACCGCGCAACTGATTGCCGCTTCGTAAAAAACACAGTCACAAATATTTTCATCTCGATCTCCTCTCGAATCAACGCAACCTTCGCAAATCGAGTTGAAACTCCGAGTCCTCGCGCTAAGCTCAAGCCGGGAAGAAACAATTCGAATGATCTCGATCGCAGGGAACACACCAAACACTCTCATGGCCGGCGAGGACCCGTGGGAATTCGCTCGCATGAGCGAGGATTATTACAATGAGTTCCGCCCGCAGGGCCCGGTCGAGCGGACGCTGTTCGATGAACTTGTTGCCGCTGCCTGGAAACTTCGGCGCGCTCGCCTCTTGGAAGCGGAAGCCTGCGCTGGGACGGAGTGCTACTCGGAAGCTCTCGCCCGCCACCACGCCCGTGTCGAGCGCACCTTTCACCTTTGTCTGAAAGAGCTGAAGGCACGCCGCAACGGGCGCAGTCACCAGAAAGCCCTGCTCTTCATAGACCGGCGAAGACAGGCGGCGTAGGCTCAAGACAAGTTTTTACCGGGAGTTTCCCTCAGGCTCTGCCATGGCCAGCCGATACGTATGGTAGAGGGATCATTGATATCCATACTTCGCTCCTTAAATGAGCACGTTGCGTTGTCGTGCGATAGCGCGGTTGACAAGTCCCTGGAGTGTTACCTGGCAGCTATCCAAATGTTTAGGAATCACGCCATAACGGCATCCGCCGAGCATCTGAGAGAGCATCGGAACAATTTGGAAAATCTCCACCGCGAGCTGTCGGCCGCCCCTTCGGTCCGGGCTTTGGAGGATAGCCGCAAAGAGCTCGAAACAGAGGTAGCTGCCTATGCGGCAAAAGTGGAGGAGTTTCATCAGGAGAGGGAACTGGAAGTCAAGCAGATTATCTCGCTGCTGACGCAAGCCACGGGAGCTTTGACTGAGCGCAACGCCAAGTACACCGGTGAGTTTCGAGGCTTCGCCGTTCAGCTCGAACAGACTTCCAAATGTGACGATCTCCGCCAAATTCGTTTGCAGTTGTCACAACAGGTCGAAAAGCTGAAGACCTGCGCGGACACTTTCTGTGACGATAATGCCGCCGCGCTGGAGCCCTTGCAACAGGAGCTCAAGGGGTTCGAAGAGCGGCTTGAAAATGCCGAGCGCCTGGCTTCGACAGACTCGCTGACGGAACTGTTCAATCGGCGGGAAGGGGAGAAGCGCGTCCAAAGCCGGATTCGAGCGGGCCGAACCTTCTGTTTGCTGGTGATCGACTTAAATCGCTTCAAATGGATCAACGACCGGCATGGGCATCACTGTGGCGACCAGGTGCTGAAGCTGGTGGCACGTACGCTGCTGGATCAGGTTCGTCCGTCCGATACCGTTTGCCGCTGGGGCGGCGACGAGTTCCTCATCATCATGGAGTGCGGATTAAAAGACGCAATGACCCGCTCGCGGCAGATTGGAGATCGCCTCAGGGGACGTTATCCGGTAAGCATCTCGGGGCGCCGTACGGAAGTAGAAGTGAGCGCTTGCTGTGGAGTCGCGGGCCACAGTGCGGGTGAAACACTGGAGCAGGTGTTCGAGCGGGCAGACGCGATGTTATATCAGATCAAGGACAAAGACCGCGCGGCTGGCGTTGCCGGGTGACCGGCGGCAGTATCCTGCAAAAGCCGGTCACTTCTTGTGCTTAAAGAACATTTCCGACCGCTTTCCAGTCGTGGCGGTGAACAGGATGAAAGCGAGCAGAATGCACACGAAAGTAGCCAACGTCCCGATCACCATGTAATCGGTTGCTTTGTGTGGGCCGGGCATCACTCGCAGCAGGATCAATACGGTCGCCAGGAACACGGCCACAATCCCACCCGCCACTGACACCTTGCGGTTCATCAGTCGTACTTCTCGTAGATGATCTGTTTACGGTCGAAGCCTAGACCCTTCAGCATCGCACGCACATCGTCCACCATCAGTTTCAGGCCGCAGACGTAGACGTCCAGATCGTGCCGGCCGCCCAGCGCCTCAGGCAGATGCATCTGCACGTGGCCGGCGCGCCCCGTCCACGAAGCATCAGGCCGGCTCAGCGTTGGCCAGAAGTGAAAATTGGGGTGTTGCCGCGCGAGCGCTTCAAAATCATCCCGGTACATCAGGTGCGATTCGTAACGCACCCCGAAAATCAGCGTGATCTGCCGCTCGTCGCCTTGCCCCAGGTACGCCTGTAGGATCGAGCGAAAGGGCGTGACGCCCGTGCCGGTGGCGACGAAGACCGAATCGATACCCGGGTTGCGCAGCACAAAGAATCCGAGCGGCGCGCTCATTTCCACGCTGTTTCCGGGCTGCATGCCAAACAGGTGGGGCGAGAAAAGCCCTTCGGGAAGCCGGTTCAGGCAAATCTCGAAACGATTGCCTCCTGGCGGACTGGCAATCGAGTACGGGCGCGTAATCGTCTTCCCATTCAAAACCTCGGTGAACGACACAAACTGGCCGGGAATGAAGTAAAACTCCTTAACCTCCGGCGCTTCAAAAATAAAATGGCGCACATCGGCGGCCACGTCGCGCCATCCGATCAGCGTGGCTTTCAGATTGGTCCTCCAGCCAGAGCGGTGTTCGCGCGATCGATCAGAGCCGTCAACAAAGCCGGATGCCCGTCCAGCGGAGCGGTTACTTCCATCTCGAGTTTCGGATACCGCAAAGCTGCTTGCCGCACTAACACAGGCAGGTCACGCTGCAGGTGAGTGCCGAGCGTCAGAAAATACGGGACCACGATCACGCGCGACATCGCCCGGGCTGCCAGTAAGCCAACCGCGCCGGAGAGGTCCGGTTGACCACATTCCAGGAAAGCGGCCTCCACCGGAAACCCGCTAGTCCGGGACATCTGTTCCGCCACGGCGCGAACCGCCTGGTTGGCGCTCTCCACTCTCGATCCGTGCGCGAACACCACGAAGCCTGTCCCTTGTGGGGCATGCTTTAGCTTGCCCTCGGAACAAGCGAAAGCATGTTCTACCGTCATGTGATGATCAGCGGCACAGCGCTCTCCGTTGGTTTCGCTTCGGGGAACATGCGGTGGAGAATATCTAAGAACGCCCGGCACTTCCGCCGGCCGTTGTTGCGATATAGCGCTTCGCGCTGCAGATAGACAAACGTAGCGACCAGTTGGGCGTCCGGAATCCTGAAGCTGTTCTCGACCATGTGCCTGCGCAGCTCGTCCAAGTCCTCCCGAATTTCGCGGTAAATCGAAGCCGCGACCGGGTTTTCCGGACGGCTGTCGTAGTACAAACCGGACTCGAGCGTCCGCAAGGTGCGAATCACGCCCTCGATGGCTTCCCCTACGTCGGAGTCGAGGGCGCCCGGGGTATCCAGCGCGCCGCGGTAGATGAGGGCCAACGCCAGGTGCATCAGAGTTACATTGTCCTGCGCAAAGTCCTCCGGCAACCGAATGTCCCGGTTCGGCATTTTATCCGGCTCGATCTCGAGGGGGCGTTCGTGGTCGTGCGCATCCTGCAGATGCGGACAATCCAGGGGGCAGTCGATGGTTTGCTCGCGCTCATTGCCACAGCAGATCGAGCAGATATCTCCCGTTACGCCGGGGCAATAACGGCGCGGTTTGCGTTGCTCGCAGATCTTGCATTTCATGGAGCGGGCGGGGGAAATCGAACACCTTTATCGTATCATTTGGGTGTGCAGCGAACCCATTTGCACATCAAAGTTGAGATCGAGCATGGCGATGACGAGACGCCGGAAAAGCTTGCCGGAGAAATCTGCCGGCAGGTGGTGAAGATCTACGGAGTGCGCTCGGCCGAAGTGTCCAATATCGTGGCGGAGAGCGAATAGTTCATGGGACGGCCAAGCGCGCTGCTATGCTTGACGGTCGTGAGCGCGCTGGCAGCCCCCCGAATTCTGGTTCATGGCCACCGCGGAGCTCGCGCCATGTATCCGGAGAACACGATTCCTGCGTTTGAGTATGCGATTCAGGCCGGGGCGGACGTGCTCGAGATGGACGTAGCTGTTACCAAAGACAACGTCCTGGTGATCTCGCACGATCCACATCTGAACCCGGAGATTTGTAAAGGCCCGCAGCCGAACGCGTTGATTCATAGCCTCACGCTCGACCAGGTTCGCAAATACGATTGCGGGGCGCTGAAGAATCCGCGTTTTCCTACGCAACATCCCGTGCCCGGCACGCACATCCCGACCCTGGACGAAGTGCTTGCGCTGTCGTCCCAGGGAAGCTTCGAATATAACATTGAGACCAAGAGCTTCCCCGATCACCCGGACTACACGCCGCCGCCCGATGTGTTTGCCAGGATGATGCTCGACCAGATCCGTAAGCACCATCTCGAAGCGCGTGCCATCGTGCAATCTTTTGATTTCCGGACGCTGCACGCTATGAAGCATCTCGCGCCGGAAATCCGGTTATCGGCCCTTTACGAAGGAACGCCGCGCGATTTCGCCGCAATCGCGCGGGAGGCCGAAGCGCAAATCATCTCGCCGGATTTCCACCTCGTTACGCGGCAACAGGTAGAAGGCGCGCACGCCGCGAAAGTGCAAGTGGTTGCATGGACGGCGAATACCCCGGCGGATTGGGACAAGCTGATCGACGCCGGCGTGGACGCGATCATATCGGACAATCCGGCGGCGCTGTTGGCTTACCTGAAATCCAAAGGATTGCACTGAGCGTCCGCCGGAATGTGTTCACTAGCTTCCTTGACCGGCGGCGCCGCATAACGCTTTCCGCAGCCGGCGGGAGAAGGCAACCGAGATGAGCCCCACGCCAGCGAAGAGCACGAAGGTGCCTGGCTCGGGCACCGCGGCGGGACCGGTCACCGATACTGCATCGAGAAGCACGTTGTGGCTGGGCGCGCCGATGCTGTAGAACGAGTACTGATTCAGATTCGGGACTGGGAAGAACTGATCGTCGAGAGTTCCGTTACTAATCAGCACTGTGCCCGGCATACCGACAGAATTCGAGCCATAGATGCTGTAGCTTTCTCCGGATTGCACACTGCCGATCTCCATCTGAGCAGTCGGGTTGATCAATTTGGTTTTGACGTCCCTGAAATCAAGCTGGATAAAATAGTTGCCTATGATTTCCCGATCGGCGCCATCGGCGATTCCGAGACCATTCTCGTCGCCGCCCCCGGTCTTTCCGTAGAGAGCAACCGGGGTTCCCACGGAACCTGGCGCGTTCAGGCCGGAGTAGCCTCGGGCCGTGATTGTAATGCCACCGCTAGTATAAGATTGCGATACGCCGAGTGTCCCGGCCGGCGTGCTGAAGGTGAAAGGAATTGTACTGGCTACAGCGGGTAACCCGGTCGCCATGATCGTCGTAAGAAGAGTGGTTGAAAGAAAGTTTTTCATAAATGTTCCCTACGTCGAGACTAAAAGATTGCCTCTCGATCTCCCATAGAGCAAACGCTCTGATTGTGTACTGGTACGCTACTTAGTACGCTGGTTAGGATCCCGCGTCAAAATCACATCATGTCGAAAATGTTGGAAGAGATCCGGGAACAACCGGACGCGCTCGAGCGGACTTTCCGGGAAGAACTCGGGCCCATCCGGGAATTGAAAACGCGCCTTGCGCGGCAGCGGCCGCGCATGATCATGCTGGCTGCGCGCGGAACCTCGGACAACGCCGCTCAGTTCGCCCGGTATCTACTCGAGATTCAGACGGGGATTCCTGTATCGCTGGCCGCTCCTTCAATTTTCACGCTCTATGAGGCGTCTGTGAACTTAGAAGGAGTACTCGTGATCGCGCTTTCACAATCCGGCGAGTCTACGGATACCAATCGAGTGCTCGAACAGGCGCGCGCGCGGGGATCCATTACGATCGGGATCACCAACGAATCCGCGAGTACGCTGGCGCGCCTGGCCGAGCACGTCTTTCTCGTTCGAGCCCGTACAGAGCGCAGCGTGGCCGCGACCAAGACGTACACGGGCCAATTACTGATGGTGTATCTGCTCGCTTATGCGTTGGGCGCCGCGATTGATTTGGACGATGTCGCGCGAATTCCCGGGTGGGCCGCCCAAGCGCTCACGCTCGAAGACGAGATTCGGGGGCGCTCCGAGCGCTATCGCTTTATGGAGCGCGCTCTCGTCGTGGGACGAGGACTGAATTATTCGAACGCCTTCGAATTTGCACTGAAGCTAATGGAAACCTGCTACGTTGTGGCGGAGCGTTTTTCCGCGGCCGATCTGCTGCACGGGCCGATCGCTATGATCGAAGCGTCCTTCCCGGCGTTTCTCTTCGCGCCGGCCGGCGTCACGTGGCCCGGAATGCGCGAGATGATCCAAAAGCTGGAAGGTCTACACGCTGAGACGCTGGTAATCACAGACGAAGGCAATTCCGGCGCTTTGGCGATGCGCGGTCGCGCGATTAAAGTGCCGTGCGCGCTCACGGAGATGTATACGCCCATCCCGTATATCATTCCGGCGCAATTGTTCGCGGCGTCGCTAGCGGCGGAAAAGGGATTGAATCCGGATCAGCCGCGGACGCTGAAGAAGGTGACCCAAACGCTTTAATGGGCGTGCTGAAGGGCCTGCCATTGCTTGGTAATAAACGCCGGCTCATCCGGCTCGCCCTTGTTGCTCATCCCTTTCGTCTTGGACCATCTGTGTATCCAGGAGAAGCCGCCTGTGCCGGCATAGTTGTCCGGCAGGTTGTAAGCCGGGTCCTCCAGCGCGTGTTCGAGCGAGATGAACCGGTAGCCGCGCGCGCGCATCATTGCGAGCAAGGCAGGCATTGTTTCGGAATTTAGCCTGTTCACGTGAATGAGCAGGATCTGCGGAATCTCGTGCCCCGCCACTTCTACGGATCGCTGCTCGAAGAACGCACAAATCGATTCCATGTAGGGAACATAGGCTTGCTTCACACGCCCCGCTAAGGCGCGATCGTTACGCTCCAGCGCTGCGGCATACACCGCTGCAAACATATAGTCCGAGTTATCCAGAGTCACCGGCGCGATAAAATAGCCGCGCGAAGCCAGATACTGTTCGAGCGCGCGCTTGGTCTCCAGAGTCGTTCCCGCGCGCAGGAAAGGGTGCCGGAAGTATCGCAGCGTAAGTCCTCGATCCGCCAATGCGGCATGCAAGACCGGCTCGCCTTTTTCGATATCCGCTTCATAGCCGGCCAGCGGCGTGGTGTTGAGGTCCGCGTGCGAGTAAGTGTGATTGCCAAGCTCCGCGCCCGAATCGAGCCAGAGGTCGAGGATCCGGCGCAGCGCCTCTTTCGATAACCCACACCGGCCTTCATTCACGAACCCGATCAACGGAATATGCTGCGCTCGAAACGGCTTCAGCAGTTTCTCCGTGAGCTGCCGGATATAGGCAACCTCGCAAGGGCCGGATCGATCGCCGCCGAGCGGCAGATCGTCGATCGTGATTGCGGCTTGACGGACGGGCGCGCTAGAGGCCCTTGTGAGCCAGAAACTCACAAAGATCAACGACGCGCATCGAATAGCCCCACTCGTTGTCATACCAGGAGATCACCTTTACCAGGTTGCCGTCCAGCACCTTGGTCAACTGCGCGTCGACAATGGAGCTGTTTGGATTGTGCAGCAAATCGGTCGAGACCACGGGGTCTTCCGTGTAGGCGAGAATGCCTTTCAGCGCTCCGTCCGCTGCCTGTTTGAGCGCTTGATTCACTTCTTCCGCGGTCGTTTTCTTCTGTGTCACAGCAACGAAATCCACCACCGAAACATCCGGGGTAGGCACGCGCATAGAGTACCCATCCAGCTTGCCTTTCAGTTCCGGCAGCACTAGGCCGATTGCCGTCGCGGCGCCGGTGGTCGTGGGTATCATGTTCAGCGCCGCCGCGCGAGCTCGCCGCAGGTCCTTATGCGGAAAGTCGAGCACGTTCTGATCGTTCGTGTAGCTATGAATCGTGGTCATCAATCCCTTCTCGATGACGAACTTGTCATGCAGGACCTTGACCAGTGGCGCCAGGCAGTTGGTAGTGCAAGACGCGTTCGAGATGATGTTGTGTTTAGCGGCATCGTACTTGCCGTCATTCACGCCCAGCACCAGCGTGATGTCCTCACCTTTGGCCGGAGCGGAAATGATCACTTTCTTCACGGTGCCCTTCAGGTGCTTAGACGCGTCTTTCGCTTCCGTAAACCGCCCCGTGGATTCGACCACAATCTGGGTGCCCAGTGAACTCCAATCGATCTCGGCCGGGTCTTTCGTCGCAAACACCCTGATGCGCTTTCCGTGGATCACGATGGAATCGCCATCCACCTTCACTTCTTCGTCGAGCCGCCCGAGAATTGAATCGTACTTAAGAAGATGGGCCAGGGTCTTGGTGTCAGTGAGATCGTTCGCCGCGACAAATTCAATGCCGGGACGATGCAGTCCTGCGCGGACCACATTCCGCCCGATACGGCCGAAACCGTTAATACCTACTTTGATTGCCATATATTTCTATTTTAAGCGGGCCACCTGCTCCAGGTAATTGAGCGTTGCGCAAGCCGTTTTCCGCCAGGTAAATTCGGATGCTCTCGCCTGGGCCCGCTGAATGAGTTCGGAGGCGTCGAGTAAATCAAACATCGCCGCACGGATCTGGTTTTCGTCGAGAGGATCGAAGAACAGCGCGCAGCCCTCCGCGATTTCGCGCAAAGGAGCAATGCCGGAACAAGCGACGGGTATACACGCGGCCATGGCTTCGAGCACGGGCATGCCGAATCCCTCGAATAACGAAGGATAGATAAACCCCCGGGCGCCACGGAAAAGCTCGTAAAGCTCCGCGCGGGTGATCCAGCCAGTGAAGCGCACTCGCGGCCCAGCCAATCGCTCCAGGCGCTCGGCCGCAAAACCGCGCAGGCCCGTAATGACGAGCTCGGGCAGAGCGTCGTTATGCGCGCGCAGCAACCGCTCCAGGTTTTTATGCGGATGAAGGGTGGAAACGCACAGCAGGAAGTCCTTGGGCTGCCGCTTTCCTGCAATTTCGAAAAAGCCGCGTTCGACGCCGAGATGGATAACGGTAGAATCGACTCCATAAAAACGCTGAAGATCGGCCCTGGTCGCCTCCGAATCGGAGATCAGGCCGCGCGAAATACGCGCGGAAGCCCACAGCAGCAATTGCCAGAAAGGCAGATCAAACCAACGGAAAAATTCTGGATGGCGCTTGTGCTGCAGATCGTGAAAAACCGTGACGTTGGGACAAGAGCGCAGAATCGGGCAAGTGAACCCGGGATTGAACAGGACGTCCAGCTTGCGCCGCCCCACCGCGACGGGCAACGCGGTCTGCTCCCATAGAATTCGCCCAGGACGAAAAGCAGCGCGTACCGGTTGCGGCGCCCAGAGAAAGTTCACTTGCCGTGGGACTAGATCCGCGCCCGCTTCCCGGCTGGTGAAGACCACGTATTGGTTGGTGCTGTCGATCTCCGCCAACGCGCCGAGCAGATTGCGCAAATAGATCTCGGTTCCACCAACACCGCCCGGTATAAGGTACAGCGCGTTGACTCCGATGCGGAGCATTACATTCGCGTCCATTCGCGTCCATTCGCGTTCATTCGCGGCCAGAAATGCTACCTGGAAACCCGGCTCAACGCATCGCTCGCCCCCGGCAATTGTGGATCAAGAGCCAGCGCGTGCCGGTACTCCTCCGCGGCTCTGGCCTTGTCCCCCTGCAGCGAGTAGATGTTGCCGCGATAGAAGTACGTCATCGCGAAATTCGGATCGAGCTTCTCCGCGGTCGCGAGCGCATCCAGCGCCTGGGGATACTGGCTTTGCTTTGCATACTCCATTCCGATCTGTGAATACACATGTGCGCTCTTTTCGAGCGCGGCAGCCTGGTTTAGTTTATCGATTGCGGCGCTCGCGTTCCCGGCACAATCATAGGAGAGGGCCCAATCGAGCAGCACGCTGTAATCGGGTTTTCCAAGCTTGGCCGCCTCGGCGAATTGGGCGACCGCTTCGTTGCACTGCCCTGCATTGTAATCGGCGAAAGCAAGCTGAAAGCGCGGACGGAACTTGGCGGGAGCTTTCGCAACGCTGTCCTGCCAGATGTTGATCGCGTTGCCCCAGAGCTGGTTCCGCTCAAAGGCCAAGCCCGCTTCCGCGATTAGAATCGCGCCCATTGTCACGGCGATGGTGGTCCGTGTGGTTTTCCAGCGGTGCAACAAACCCACGGTTACGAACAGCAGACCGATGAACGGCAGGTACATGCGCCGTTCCACCAGCGTGTCGCGGATAGGGACGAAAGAAGATGTCGGGGCGAGCAGCAGCAGGAATGTGAACACGCCGTAGGATTCGAGTGGGAACCTCCTGCGAAGAATCCATGCCGCCGCAATCAGCGCGGCTAGGGCAAGCATTCCCAGAATCGCTCCGTGATCGAGCACGTTCTGCGAAACGGGGAAAGCATGGTCGATGTTCTGACCCAACGGAACAATGAACAGCCAGACATAGCGCCAGATCGCGCGGCATTCGGTGAAAAAGTATTGATACCAGGTCAGGTCCTTCATGCCGAAGCCCGCGCTGGTGGCGCTACTCAACACTCTCCAGACAAATGCCAGGCCGGCAACTCCCAGGATAAGAATGGGAAGGTACAATTTCCAATTCCGGCGAATGCCCGCCAGCGAGAAGCCCGGGTTCCAATAATAATCCGTCAGCAACAAGAGCGCGGGTAGAACCACGGCATGTTCTTTCGATAGGCAAGCGGCTCCGAACAGCACCAGCACCGCAGCGGCGATCGAGAATGACGCGCTCGAGTTTTTGCGATACAGAAAAACTGCAAATGCAGCCAAAAAAAAGAATACGCTCAGCGTCTCCGAACGGCCCACCACATAGCTGACGGATTCTGTTTGCAGGGGATGCAAAAGGAACAAGCCGGCGGCAAACCCGGCAAGCAGTTCGCTGCGGTTGCCCTCAACCTTGGTCCATGCAAGCACCTTTCGAACACTCAGAAAAATCAGACCGCCATTGAGAAGATGCAAAATGACATTGACGAGATGGTATGAGCCCGTAGCGGCGCCGCTCCATTGAAAATTCATCCAGTACGTCATCATCAAAAGGGGCCGGACACCGCGCATCCAATCGATCAGCGGCAACGCGGCGAACTGCGGCTGCATATACGGTAGATACGAATCGTCGAGCAGGAACGGACCATCGAGCGCCGGCCCGTAGACGGCAAACACAGCCACCACCGCGGCCACACCCGCGAGAACAAAAATCCATCGCTCCGAATTCCTGGCGGGTGGAACAACCGCTTTCCGGGCCGCCGGCCGCGGGACTGGACGGCTAGTCGTTTTCATGCAAGGAATGCAGCCGGTATTCGAGAATCGCCAACCGCTGCGCCATCGCGATATTCGCGTCCTTCAGCTCGGAGATGATCACCGAGAAACGATAAAACACCACGAGAAAAACAAACAGCACCAGCATCAGCAAAGCGACAGGAGGATCGGTCAACCCCAGATACCGCGCGATCCAGTTCAGCGCCATATGAGAGCGCGAAAGAACCAGCAGGGCCGCGGCCGCGCCCAGCCAGCTCACCGAATACTCGACGCGAATGTGAGAGCGCCGGACCGAAAACAATATCAGAACCATCAACACGACGCTGAGCGCCGTCAGTACGTTCAACAGGCGATCCATACCCAATTCCTCACGCGTTCTTCCGTCGGCCCTCAAACTTCAGTATGTTGACAAAGACGCCCAGCAAAACGTGAACGATGTAATACAGCGATTTCCCGGGCGTGATGGAACTTCGCCCGGCCAGACGAGGCCGCATCCGGCAGGCAATTTCCTGGAACTGAAATCGCTTGCGCTGCAGCACAACCAGCGCCTCTATCTCAGGATATTCCAGCGGGAAACTCCTGGTGAACACTTCCAGCGCCTGGCGGTTGACGCCCACGAAACCCGAGGTGGGATCATGCACAGGCTTGCCCAGGACAGGACGCAATATGATTCGAAATACCAGGATTCCCAAACGGCGCAGCAGGCTGGTATGACCTCCGTTTTGGTCATAGTACCGGGAGCCGATCACCATCTGGCAGCCAGTGCGGCGCAACGTTTCAAACACCCTGGGGATGTCGGCTGGATCGTGCTGTCCATCGCCATCCACGCGAATCACATAGTGGTAACCGAGCTCGAAGGCCAGCTTGTAGCCGGCTTGTACGCAACCCCCTAAACCGAGATGATGCGGCAACGGAAGCACTCCGGCTCCGGCCGCCCTGGCGAGGTCTTTGGTGCTGTCGATCGAGCAGTCATCGATTACCAGAATTGGAGCTGACGGAACTGCCTGCCGGATCTCGCGCACGACGGACCCGATCGCGAGCCCTTCGTTGAATGCGGGGACTATAATCAGGAATTGATCGGGTCCGGTGGCGCTATTCACAAAGCGGCCACCTGCCTGGGGGTAATTGAAAAACGGGCCAGCAGGCGCCGAAACTGCTTGGGCGTCAGCCTCCGCTTGATGACGCGGCGATCGCGCAGCAAACGCTGCGCGTTCGAAATGCAAGCGCCATGCGCCCGAAAGACAATCGCGGGCAAGGCTGCTGCGCTGTTCCCTTCCGTTCGGAAGCTGGCGGCTGCCCCGTGTCCTTGCAGGGCGAAAACGGCATGCCAAAAATAGCGCGCGCAAGCGTAAAATGGCATTCGCATCAGAAGCCCCGCCGGAAAGTTCTTGAGCGCTAGAAACAACCGGTTCCGCTCGACATAATAAGCCTTCAACGGCGATGCCTTGCCGGCGGAGTGGGAGTAACGATGCTCTACCACGGCATCCGGAACATACAGACACTCCCAGCCCGCCCAGCGCGCGCGCAGGCCGAGATCCGTATCTTCGCAGTACAGGAAAAAGCTTTCGTCGAATAACCCGACCTCGTCCAGCATCTCCCTCCGGTACAAAGCAGCCGATCCGCTGGGCAGCAGGACCTCCTGTTGACGCGCATAACGGGAAGGGGATTCCATGTGGCCACGCTGCTTGCTGCTGCCGTCGAGGCACAACAGCATCCCCGCTGAATCGAGATGGCTATCCTGCGAAAGGCGCACCTGAGATGCGCACATTCCAACGTCGCGGCGCGATTCCGCGGCGGTGAGGAGCGCTCGAAGCCAGCCCGGATCGGCCACGGCATCGTCGTTGAGAGTCGCGATAAACGGCGCTGTGGAAGCGCGCACTCCTTGATTGATGGCCGCTCCAAATCCGACGTTTTGATCGTTGTAGATGACGCGGATTGGCGGCTCCGCGCGAACCAGTCTTTGCCCGCTATTGTCGACAACAATCACCTCAAAATCGGGAAGATTTTGCTTTTCAAGCGACTGCAGGCACTCACGCAGAACCGAATTCCCCGCTAATGTGGGTACAATAACAGCGGCTCGGAAATTGGGCAAGTATGATGATACTACTCAGGTGTTCGCGCCAACCGTTCAATGTGGCGAAGCGGCGGACCATTGCGTCAACGAGGTCTTGAGGCATAAGATCACCTCATGACCCGGCGTCTCTTAACACTTTCGGTCGCGGCGCTTTGTTTCGCACAGGACCCCACCCCGCCCAGAATCAATCGAGTGGAGCATGGCCTGTTGCCGCCCACGGTCAGCCAAGATGCGCCCGTTCGCTACGACATCGAAAGCCGCATGGCGCACTATCAGGTTCCCGGCGTGAGCGTAGCCGTTATCAACAATTACGCGATCGAGTGGACCAAAGGCTACGGCTACCGGGATCGGGAGCGGAAGCTGCCGGTGGACACTCAGACTATCTTTGAAGCGGGCTCGATCAGTAAACCAGTAGCAGCCGCGGCCGCGCTCTGGTTGGTGGATCAACACAAGCTGAATCTCGATGAAGACGTCAACGTCAAACTCAAATCCTGGAAGGTGCCGGAGAACGAGTTCACGGCCAGCGAAAAGGTCACGCTCCGCCGCCTTTTGAGTCACAGCGCGGGTCTCACCGTGCATGGTTTTCCTGGATACGAAGCAGGCACGCCTGTGCCAACCGTGCCGCAAATCCTCGATGGCGATAAACCCGCGAACACGCCAGCCGTTCGGGTGGATACGATTCCGGGGACCAAGTGGCGTTACTCCGGCGGCGGCTACACCGTAATGCAGTTGCTAGTCACCGATATCACCGGCAAGCCGTTTCCCGCCTTCCTCTCTGAAACGGTACTTAAGAAGGCCGGTATGGACCTCAGCACGTTCGAACATCCTTTGCCGGAGCGCCTGACAAGCAACGCTGCGACCGCTTACAAAAAGGGGCTGCCGATCGCCGGCAAGTATCACACCTACCCCGAAATGGCCGCCGCCGGGCTCTGGACCACGAGTTCCGATCTCGCGCGCTTTGGCATCGAGATCATGAAATCCGCGAAGGGCAATTCGAACCGCGTACTTACTAAGGCGACCACGCGCCTGATGTTGACGAGGCAGAGCGGGAACTACGGACTCGGGTTTTCACTCGAGGGCAGCCCCGTCAGTGCCTTCGCGCATGGCGGAGTTGATGAAGGATTCGAGGCTATGCTGATCTGCTTCCCGGAATCCGGTCAAGGCGCGGTAGTGATGACGAACGCGCAGGGTGGAACACAGCTTGCCAACGAGATCCTGCGCGGCATTGCCGCTGAGTACAGTTGGCCGAGTTTCCGCGCAAAGACGGCGACCGCGACGAAATGACGCCGGCGATTATGTAAGAACCGGCCGCGACAACGAAAAAGCGCCAAAGAGCACACTGTCGTCGCCGAGAGCTGCCGGCACAACATCCATCCGGGCACAGGACCAGGAAGTAACTTGCCTTCGAAGCTCTGCTCGTAACGGCGCAAACAGCCGATCGCCAGCCTTACTCATACCTCCGCCAATTACGATGCGTGCCGGATTTAGCAGCATGATCGCGGCTTTCAACCCGCGTGCCAAATCCACAACGTACCGGCTTACAAACTCAGGGTCCGCCATCAGCTCCTGGGCAGTCTTTCCGTGATCCCGTTCCAACCAAAGCCCGCAACACATTCGCTCGAAGCAGCCCTTCGACCCGCACAGGCAATCGGGCCCATCCGGCCGGATCGAGATGTGGCCGATTTCTCCGGCGTAGGAATCGGCCCCGCGATACACCGTTCCATCCTCCAAAATGATGCCGCCTCCGATGCCAGTCGAAAGCGTCATGTAAAAAAGCGGACGGTACCCGCGGCCCGCGCCATACAGTGCCTCGCCCAACCCGCCCACATTCGCATCGTTATCGACCACCGCCCGAACTCCGATTACGCATTCCAGATATTCGGGCAAATCGAAATCGCTCCATCCACCAACATGCGTCGACTTCGCAATGCGCTGCTGTTCAAACAGCACTGGCCCGCCGAACCCGATGCCGCATCGCTCAAACGGAAATTCGCTACGCCAGGACTTCGCTACTCCCGAGATCTGATCCAGCATCCAATCACGCCCACCTTCGCGATCCGTCTGCCGTGACTCGCGCGCGATCATTCTCGCAACCGAATCGAACACGGCCATCGAAAACTTTGTTCCACCGATATCAATGGCCAGCGTGTACATGCAAGACCTCGTCCGGAGCGGCGGCGCCCGTTCCCTTTTTCATGATCGTGACGGATGCCACCAGGTTGCCGAAGCGCGCCGCCTCCACTGCCGATCCGGTGATCGCGAGAGCAACGCCGGCACCCGCCGCGAAGCTATCGCCCGCGCCACAAATATCGACAGGGTTCTCCACCGCCCGAGTTGGTACCAGCGTCTCTTTTCCGGGCTCCACCACCAGCACGCCCCGAGGCCCTTGCGTGACGAACAGCACCCTGGACCCGACGGCCTCCAGTAGCCGCTGGTAGCTGCCAGGCCCCGCTTCCTCCTGGTTCGGCTTGATGATCACGTTTCGAAACAAGGCGGCCCGCATCCGGGAATCTACCAGCACAACTTTATTTTTCAATTGAGACACAGCTTCCCGCACAGCCGCGGTGATCACGCCGCCTCGCTCGGTTTCCGCCTGGTCGGCGATGAAGATTACATCAAACTCACCGCTGACTCGACGCAGAGTATCAATGACCTGTTGCTCGATCTCCCCGGGAATCTCCCGTGCATTGAGAAAATCCACTCGCGGCTGGTCTTCGATACCGGTTTGCGAGTTGATCAGCTTCGTGTAGGTAAATGTCGAAAGCGCCTCCGAACGGATCAGCAGCTCAGGCTCGATTTTGCGGCGGTTGAGCGCGTCCACCAACTCGTACCCGAAGCCGTCCGTTCCGATTGCGCCCAGCACCGCGACGCGGCCGATGCCGAGTGAAGCCAGGTTGTTGGCTACCGTGCCGCCCGCGCCGGGTGTTACTTCGGTATCGACAACGCCCAGACGTGCGATTCCAGTTTCGCGCGAAGGCTCGGCGAGTGAAGGATCGTAAGTGCACCAGCGGTCCAGGCAGATGTCGCCGGCCACCAGCGCCTTGATATTCGGAAATGCCGCCAGGATGTCTTTAGGCGTCAAGCAGTGTTTTTCGCAAGGCCGGGAGCGTGGCGCGGTGCTCGCCTTGGAAGTAATAGCTTTCGCCCCCATCCGCTACCGTCCTGACGAGAATGGTCTTGTGCGGACGGAAGTAGTAGCCGGGATCGGCCTTGTCCACCTCTTTCCGGAAGTCGCCGCGGATCGGCCAGATGTCGAACACCGCCGTCGTGAAATTCTTTACCTTCTTGCCGTGCTGATGCGCAACGTTACGCACCATGGCGAGCGCCTTCAGGAACACCTCGGGCCCCATGATGGCCGACCCGAAGGTCAGCATCACTCCACCTTCCAGACGCTCCAGCGTGTTCGCGAAAATCAGGAAGTCGCGATAACTCGCGCCCCCATACGCCGCTCCATCGCAATTAGGATGCTCATGCACAATGTCATAGCCGATTCCCACGTGTATGGTGACGGGAATGGACAGATGGTAGGCGGCGGCGAGAATGCTCAATCGCCGGTACGGAAACTCGCTACGGTAGATTTGCCGGCCCACGTTCTCTCCCAGCCCGAGCGACAGCTTCTGCGCCTCCGAAACCCAATCGTTCAACTCGCCGGTCTCGCTCCAAAGCCCAAACTCTCCCGATTGGATGTATCGCTCGACACTCTCGGTGGTTGCGCCGATTCGCGCCAGTTCGTAATCGTGAATCGCGCCCGCGCCGTTCATGGCGACATGGTCGATAAAACCTTGCTCCATGAGATCGATGATGTGGTTATTCACACCGGCACGTAGCACGTGAGCTCCCATCACCAGGACGCGCGCGCGGTTTTTGGCCTTGGCCGAATGCAGCTTCTTAGCTACGGTGCTGAGATCGTCGTGTTCGAAGTTGGGCGCCTCATCCTCAAGGTCCATCCAATTGTCGATTTTGAGCTCGTGCTCGCGCTGGTGGATCGGTTTGAGCTTCAAGCGCGAGCGATCGAAGAGCTGATACTTGGAACCTAATTTCGTTCCGGGAACAACGTCGTGATTAAGCTTTGGTGACATAGAAAATTTGGAACAATGTAATCCGCTCCTACCCCGATCAACCGTTGCCGCTTCCACTCGTCGACGGTTTGACATTCAGGCTCCGTGCTGGCGACCCCCACTGTTACGCCGCCCACCTGCTTTACATTTTCGATCTCGACATAACCATCTCCGAAGCCCAGGAACTCCGGACCTTGAAACCCGGTGGACGAAAGGATGCGCTGAATCAAGATAGCTTTCGAGAAGCTCTTGTAATCGTCCAGGGCACCGTAAACCCCGCCATCGAAATACTGCGAGACATCCAGCAGCCGGGCCTCTTCTTTCATATAGCTCTCGTCGGTACCGCTCGCAAGATACATCGTCAACCCCTGCTCGCGCAATGCCTCGAGCAAAGCTCGCGTCCCCGGCACCAGATACTTTTCGGGGGAGACGTGCCCTTTGCGCAACTCCTCGACCCGGCTCTCGATCCTGATCCAAAGCCGGTCGAGATACATCTTCTTATATACCAAGGGATCCAGTGGTTCGCCACCTCGGGCCGCCACCGCATCGGCCAAAGCGATCATCTGGTAGATCGTTTCTTTGCCCGTGAGCCGCCAAACGAATTCTTCGACGACATCTCGCAACTCCGCGCCGGTCTCACCGGTTTTCAGATCCATCAAAATCTCAACCATCATCGGGACCATGATGTCCATCCACCCGGACCGGATCAGCGAGAGAGTTCCGTCAAAATCAAATAGCACAACGCGCGACGGGAGCCCTCGCCTGGCGGGCCCAACACGTTCAATCATTCTTTTTTATTGTACGTGGGACATACTTCAGCGGGAGCGACGGGGGGCCGTCACAAGTACCGGAAACTGAGTGGGGCGGGCGTTTCGCCTGCCCACCGGTGCCGCTTGAGCGCACTTTGCGCCGGGCAGGCAAATTGCCTGCCCCACTCAGAACAACCACTTAGCGGTGAGTTTCTGAGGAGCTTATTCTACTGTCTTCGAGTTACAGTATTGGACAAGCGCAAGAATGTCCAACGGTGTGCCTTTCGTTCCCCTGTTCCGCAATCCTCACCTGCTGACTCTCGCGGGCAACTTCTGGCCCCGGACTTTCGATGACCAGCCCTTCCCAGTCACCGAAAAGCTGTATCAGACCGAGCCCGGAGTGCAGGTTCTGGTTCATTCGCAGCGCCCTCAAGCGGACGCGAAGGCCGAATTGATCCTCGTTCACGGCCTGGAAGGGTCCAGCAACGCGGGTTATGCCAGGAGTCTCGCGCACGCAGCACTCACCGCCGGGTATGCCGTTCACCGCTTCAACATGCGAAGTTGCGGTGGGACCGAGGCGCTGTCGGGCTCCGCGCTTTACCATTCGGGCCAGACTGGCGACCTTCTGGCGGTTACGCGCGCGATCGCCGCCGAAACACGCCTTCCAATCTATCTGACCGGGTTCTCGCTGGGTGGGAATGTCGTGCTGAAACTGGCCGGGGAACTCGGCGAGTCCGCGCGAGACCTGATCGCGGCGATCGCCGCGGTATCCGCGCCCATCGACCTCGCCGCCTGTTCCCGGCAGCTTCAGCGCCACGCCAACGTGCTGTATGCGCGCCGCTTCCTGGACCGCCTCAAGCGCCGCATCCGGCTCAAAGAGCAGCTCACCCCGGGCCTGTTCGCTATCCATCGCCTCGATGAAGCCAAAAGCGTTTACGAGTTTGACCACCTTTTCACCGCCCCCTCTTTTGGGTTCGGCACCGCCGATAACTACTACGCTACGCAGTCCTCGAACCAGTTCCTGGAGGGCATTCGCATACCCTGTATGATCGTTCAGGCCAAAGACGATCCGCTGATCCCGTTCGCGGTTTTCAATCATCCGGCCTTTGGTCGCAATCCGTATCTGCGCTTGATCGCGGTGGAGCATGGCGGCCATCTAGGCTTCCTGTCCAGAAGAAAACCGCGGTTCTGGCTTGACGGGCTACTGTTGGAGTGGCTCCAGGAAGCCGGGAACAAAGTCCTCGCTGGCTCCGTCCTTTAATCTGAATGGCCCAAACCGCGTCTTTTCGCGAAGCGGCGTACGTCGCGCTCGATTCGCTGCGCTCGAGCAAGCTTCGTAGTTTCCTGACGCTGCTCGGAATCATCCTCGCGACAACCACTTTGATCGCGGTCATGTCCATCATTCATGGCATGGACGTCTACATCGCAACACACATTTCCAACATGGGCGCCGACGGCTTCAATATCGTTCGCATTGCATTTATCGGAAACTTCAATCCCAAGAAGTTTCTGGAGATGCAAAAGAAGAACCCGCAGCTCAGCCCGGAGGAGTTTACCTTCTTGAAAAGCCGGGCCACGTTGGTACGCGAGTTAGGCATGCAAACCAATCGGCAAGCGAACGTCTTCTATGGCAACCAGTCCCTGACGGGAATCACGCTCAACGGCGGCTCGGCCAATTGGGGCGTTCTGAGCAATACCGAGACTGCTGCCGGCCGGTACCTCACCGAGACCGAGGTGGCCCACAGCGTCCCGGTCGCGGTGATCGGCAGCGATGTGAAGGACCAGCTTTTCGGCGTTACGGAACCCGTTGGCAAATCCATCAAGATCGACGGAAGGCCGTTTACGGTCATCGGCGTGGCGAAGGCCAAGGGCAGCGCCTTCGGACAATCGCAGGACGGATTCATCGATATTCCTGTAGGCACGTATTTCCAGATATACGGCTCGCGTACGGGCCTTCACTACGCGGCGCTCGCGCGCGATCAGACAGTGCTCGAGCAGGCGCAGGATGAGATTCGGATGCTGCTTCGCGCCTGGCGCCACCTGCGCCCCGGGCAAGACGATACGTTTTCGGTAGTAAGCTCGGACGCTTTTGTGGCTGCGTGGGACAACTTGACGGGAGCCATCGCCGCCACCGCCGTGGGCATAGTTAGCGTCTTTATGGTAGTGGGTGGCGTGGTAATCATGAACATCATGCTGGCGGTGGTAACAGAGCGCACACGCGAGATTGGCATCCGCAAGTCCGTCGGCGCGCGCCGCCAGGACATCCTGAATCAGTTTCTGGTGGAAGCGTCGATGCTGTCCGGGCTGGGAGGGCTAATGGGCGTGCTCGCTGCGTGGTTCATTGCAGTGCTGGTGAGGAGCGCCACTCCGGTCCCCATGGCTGTTCCAGCCTCGGCGGTTCTCGTGGGCGTGGGTCTGTCTACTATCGTCGGACTCTTCTTTGGAATTTATCCGGCCCAGCGCGCTTCGAAGCTGGATCCGATCGAAGCGTTACGGGCCGAAGCATGAGATTCGCATCCACTCTCATCACGGTTCGCTTGGCCCTCGATACGGTACGCGAGCACAAGCTTCGGTCGTTCCTGACCGTGCTCGGAGTGATTATCGGCACTGGAACCATCATCGCTGTCGGCTCTATCATCGCGGGGTTGGACGGGGCGATCACCAACGTGATTCGCAGCTTTGGCACCGAGACGGCAATCATTTTCAAGTTTCCAGTAGGCTTCGCCCAGCGGCTCTCTTCGGAAGATCTGCAGCGTAAGCCACTCACCTATGAGAACGCAGCCGCAATTGAAGAACGCTGTCCGTCCGTTGCCCACGTGAGTCCGTACCTGTTTCCCGGCGGTTTCGGCCCTCGCGTCGATATTGCGCGCTACAAGGGCAACGATCTCTATCAGATTCAGATTGGAGGAACCGACGAAAGCTATACGGGAGGCGGCAGCGCCGAAATGAAGGAAGGCCGTTTCTTTACGGACGTCGAAAACCGCCATCACATGCCTGTAGTCGTGATCGGCGAGGACGTGCCCAAAGCGCTCATGGCGGGTGAAGTCCCCATCGGCAAATGGATTGCCGTGAACGGCCACAGCTTCGAGATCATCGGAGTGATGAAGCGTCCGGCGGCCTCTTTCCCAGGTCAGGACGACCGCCGTTTGCTGATTCCCTATTTCACGATGCACAAGATGTTCCCGAATGCGCGGGAGAACATGCTGGTGCTGGTCGCGCAGCCCGGCAAACTAGCCGTCGCGATCGACGAAGCGCGGGCCGTGCTGCGCCAGGAGCGCCGCGTTCCGCCCAACAAGCCCGACAATTTCTTTATCTCAACTTCAGAACAGATGGTGGAGCAATTTCACAGCGTCACGGCCATGGTGGCGTTGGTGATGGTGGTGCTTAGTTCGATCGGTCTTCTGGTCGGAGGCATCGGCGTGATGAACATCATGCTGGTCTCTGTTACTGAGCGAACCCGGGAGATCGGAGTGCGCAAGGCCATTGGAGCGCGTCGTTCCGATATCGTTCTGCAATTTCTGACGGAGGCGGTGGTGCTTACCGGACTGGGCGGCCTGCTCGGCATGTCCTTGGGTTGGAGTGTGTCGCTGCTGTGCCGCCTGCTTTTTCAAAATCTCCCGACCGCGGTCCCACTTTGGGCGGCCGGTCTGGGGTTCTTCGTATCGGTAGCAGTCGGCGTGTTCTTCGGAATCTGGCCCGCCAACAAGGCAGCGCGGCTGGACCCGGTAGTAGCGTTGCGCTACGAATAAAACCTCTTCGCCGCCTATACTGTGAGTAAGGTCAATCGACACTGATGAAAACACAACCCGTGCTCCACCGTCTTCCGATTACCAAAGCGCGCGTGAATCTCGGCCAGTTGGTGAAACGCGTACACGTGAACAAAGAGTATTTCATTCTCGAAAAGGACGGAATCCCGGTGGCCGGCATGATGGACGCGGAGGAACTCGAAGACTACCTGGAGATCAACGATCCCAAAGTGCGCGAGCACATCCGCAAGAGCCACGAGGAGTTTCTGGCCGGAAAAAGCCGTCCTGCCTCCGAGGTATTAAGAGAGTTACGAGGGACGAAGCCGAAGAAGTCCAGCCGTACGTCGAAAGAATGAACGGGATCTTTGCCGTTCGAACCACTCCCCGTTTCGATCGGATGCTCAAGAAACTTGCGCACCGCCACCGTGAATTGCTGGACGTTTTTGCCCATGTCCTCGTTATTCTCGGATCCGATCCCTACAACCTGAGCCGCCGCCATCCCATCAAGAAACTAGAGAGTGTCCCATTCGGAGAGGGCCAGTACCGGCTCAAACTCGGCCGTTGGCGGTTTCGCTACGACATCTCAGGTCAAAAGCGGGAAGTTGAGCTTAATTTCTGCGGTCTTCGCCGGGAGGACACGTACTGACAATAGAAGTATTAGCTCCCACCCGCATTTGCACGGCTTCCCTCGAACAGTACATCATGAACCATGCGACCCATCATCCCGTTCCTAATTCTTCTGACAGCCTCAGCCGCTTCCACCCCGTCGCCCGCGCTTCTCGTCCTCAACAAGTCGGAAGGCATGCTTGCCATCGTCGACCCGTCCTCCAACAAAGTAATCGCGCGCGTCGCGACGGGAGAGGCGCCGCATGAGGTCACAGTCTCATCGGATGGCAAGCTCGCCTTCGCATCCAACTACGGCACCACCAATCCGGGCAACACCATCTCGGTAATCGATCTGGCTACGCAAAAAGAGCTGCGCCGCGTTAATCTCGGCCCGTTAGGCCGCCCCCACGGGCTCTTTTTTTCGAGTGGCAAGTTGTTCTTCACCTCCGAAATCTGTAAGCTGGTGGGCCGCTATGACCCGGCAACGGATCTGATCGATTGGCTGCTGGGCACCGGCCAGAACAGCACTCACATGGTGCTCGTCAGTAAAGACGGCAACACGATACTTACCGCCAATATTGGATCGGACAACATCAGCGTGATCGATCGCGCTTCCGGGCAGGCCGGCTGGAATGAAACTGCCGTTCCGGTGGGTAAGGGGCCGGAAGCCATCGATCTGTCACCCGACGGAAAACAGGTCTGGACCGCTCACTCGCGGGATGGTGGTGTCTCGATCATCGATATCGCTTCCAAGAAGGTCGTTCAAACGCTGAACCTGAATACCAAGCGCTCCAATCGCCTGAAGTTCACGCCAGACGGGAAAATGGTTCTCATCTCGGATCTGACCGCGGGCGAACTGGTAGTGCTCGATGCCGTGGGCCGCAAAGAGGTGAAGCGAATCCCTCTCGGCCGCGGCCCGGAGGGCATTTTGATCGTGCCGGACGGCTCGCGCGCTTACGTATCGGTGTCGGGGGACAATAACGTCGCGATCGTCGACCTGAAGACACTGCAGGTTACCGGCAGAATTAATGCCGGCATTGGCTCGGATGGCCTCGCCTGGGCGGTAAGGAAGTAATCGGCCCGTGCTACACTCGCTCTCGAATGAGCAGCGCCACGGCAGCGCTACCCCGAGCGGGTTCACGAATCCAGTGGATGGTTCTCACCCTACTGGTCATCTCGGTTTGCATCAACTACGTCGATCGCGGCAATCTCTCGATCGCCTCGGTCGCGCTTAGTCACGAGTTGGGCCTCCAGCCTGCGCAACTGGGTATCTTGCTGTCCGCATTTTTTTGGAGCTACGCGGGGTTCATGATCTTCGCGGGCTGGCTGATCGATCGTTACGACGTGATTTGGGTGTATGCGACCGGTTATCTGCTGTGGTCGGCTGCAACCGCTGTCACCGGCCTCGTCACGGGATTCAGCGCTCTATTCGTTTTGCGGCTGCTGCTGGGGATGAGTGAATCGGTGGCGTACCCTTCGTATTCGAAGATCATCGCCGTGGGTTTTCCGGAACGGCAGCGAGGCATGGCGAATGGATTGATTGATGCTGGATCGAAGATGGGCCCTGCGCTCGGGCTGGTGACGGGCGGCACGATCATGGCATATTTCGGATGGCGTGCGCTGTTCTTGTCTGTCGGGCTGGTGAGTCTCGCATGGCTAGTACCGTGGTGCCTGCTAGCTCCGAAAATTGAGCGAACGGAGTTTGGCAATCATAAGAGCGGTCCCGGATTTCTGGACGTTCTCAGGAAACGGGACGCGTGGGGCTCCTTTTTATGCTTGTTTTGCGCCAATTACGCGTGGTACTTTCTCCTGACATGGCTGCCGCCTTATCTACAGATGGAGCGGCATTACAGCGCGCAAAGAATGGCCCTGGCCGGCTCTTTGCCATTCTGGGCTGTTTCCGCCGGGGCGCTGTTGGGAGGCTTCGCTTCCGATGCCTGGATCAAGCGGGGCGCCAGTACAACGCGGGTGAGGAAGACATTCGTAGTGACGGGTCTGTGCGGATGCGCGTTTTTTCTGTTGCCGGCCGCAATCGCGGATAACCAGGTGTTTTCGATGGCGCTGTTGATGCTCGCATCGTTCTCCTTTGGCCTATTCAGCTCCAATCATTGGGCCATCACGCAAACGTTGGCCGGGCCACTCGCGGCCGGTAAATGGACGGGGTTGCAAAACTGCGCGGGCAACCTGGCGGGCGTGGCGGCGCCGATCGTGACCGGATTTATCGTGCAGAGGACTGGCTCTTTCTTCTTTGCGTTTGTGTGGGTAAGCGTAAATCTATTGATTAGCTCACTGTCCTATCTTTTTATTGTCGGGGAAGTCAAACCAACGACCTGGGAAAAGAAAGACTATACTTTAGGATAATACTAGAATATTTCTCTTGTTTTTATCTTGGATTTGTGTCATTCTCTTAGACATAAAGTGGCGGCAAGATTACATTCTTGAGGCGCCCACGATCTAGGCACGTGTCACCTAAGTTGTGCCGTGCCCGCCGGTGAGTGTCTTCCTCCGAGTACTCACCGGCTTCTTTTTGTGTGCTGCGCCGGCTCGCGTCACCGCACAAAGCCGCGAATCCGGCCCGGCCATTTGATGCGGGGCGGATCGCCGGGTCATCAGCCTGTTTGCCGCTCATCCTCGAGAAATTTTTTATTGTTGAGCAGCATGTCTCGAATGACGCTTGCGGCCTTGTCTTTTTCTTCGGCACTCTCCAGAAAGTGGGCGACGGATCTCTCGCTCAGCTTCCGTTCCCGCGCGCCCTCGGCTAAATGGCGGAAGAGCGCTGCCTGCTCTTCGATACCGCGCAACGTCTCCCACAAACTGATTTCGGAGGACTCTGCCTGCCCGGCAACAAGATGGGCTGGCGTATAGGAGTGGCCGGTACGGCAGCGGAAGGTGATGAGGTTATCCTCTTTGTTCTCCCAGAGGGTGCCGTGGCAATCGGGACAGCTTAAGCCCGCGGGCATGCCATCGGGTTCCTTGCGTATCGTACTGATATCAAATTCGGCGAATTCGGTCGTCTCCATCGTGTCTTCGCGATCCTTTAGAAGTGAGATTTGATCGGCGCCTTCATGGGCCAGGCGATTGAGCAGCGCAGGCAGGTCCGCGAGTGGAACGACGTAGTCTATGGCGACCCGCTCAATCGCGCTCAAGGGCATTCCGGTATAGAGCGCGTCCTTCGGATCTTGCACAATCGCCGTTCCTCCATGCCGCTTGATTGCCTTCAGGCCGGCGGTGCCGTCATCCAGTAGGCCGGTGAGAACAACGCCAACAGCACCGCGCCCATACGCCGCGGCAGCGGATTTAAATAATGGATCGATTGCCGGCCGGTGACGATTCTCTCTCGGGCCGCGGATGACTCGAACGCGGTGGTCGTGCACAGTCATGTGGAAATCGGGCGGCGCTACGTAAATCCTGCCGGCTTCAATTTTTTCACCATCCTTGGGGTGGTGGGCCGGTAGAGCGCCCGCGCGGGTGAGAATCTCCGGCAATACGCTGCCTTCCGGCGAGACATGCATCACGACGAAGATGGGGACGGGAAAATCGCCAGGCAGTCCGCGGGCGAACTTTTGGAGCGCTTCGATGCCTCCCGCGGATGTGCCAATAACGATGACTGCCGGTTTTATCATGGGGTCTCGTGGTCACCTCCAGTATCTTTCATTTATCGCCAGAACACCTTATTGTTTATGTGGCACTGGCATTCGTGCCAGCGTGGGGTGTCTAACTTAACTAGAGTTTCCCTCGCACGACCGTGAGCGAATAGGGCGGCAACGCAATCGCCTCATTGGCCGCCGCTTTGGTGTCAACGGGAGGCACATCGCGAACCACCTTGCCGTTCTCGCCGGCAGACTTCCACGCGTACTGAATCTGAGAATACTGGACCACCTCGACTGAGCCCCTAAACTCCGTTTGAGCGCTGAAACTACGGTGGGGATCTTTGTTGATCAGGAGGAGCGACCATTGCCCATCCGGCCGATGGACCGCGAAGGCGCTCACGAGCCGGTTATCCGAGTCCGCCCGGTAGATGCGATGGATTCCACCACTCGGCTGCGCCCATTCCTGTGAGAGCAGATGCGCCGCATAGTAGGCCGGGAAGCGTGACCGGATTCCGCCATTCTCACCAAGGAGGAACAGCATGTTGTTTCCCCAGGAGCACGCTTTCTCGTTGATCAGCTCGTTCGGCTCGTATCCATACAAGTAGGCGCGCGCGCCGCCCATCGTGAGAAACTGCGCGACGATTTCCGCATTCAGCAGCGCGCCTGGCAGGGTCACTTCCGCTTCGCTGCCGTATGCGGAGTAACCGTATTCGGTGATGAACATCGGCATATCGGGCGAGACTCCGTCGCGGCGTAATCGATTTACCGCTTTAGAAAATAGTTCTGGCGCGCCTGCGAGTTGTGGCGCCACAGGCGCGCAAACGTCGTCATAGGGATACCATTCGAAGGTGAAGAACTGGAAGCGTTCCAAAGCATTGTGGGCCCGCAGCCAAGCGAGCATACGCTTGGTCCAGGACGGTTCCGGCTCGGAATCCGCCGGCAGCAGCACCAGGCTCGGGCCGCCGGTCTGCAACTCCGGATCGGCTTCACGCAACGCTTTGGTCCATTGCAAATACAAGGCCGCATAGTCCTCCGGCATGACGTGCTGCTCTTCTGGTTCCTCGCCCAATTCCACGCGCGTGACGGCGTAGGTTCGCGTTTGGAAATACCGGATCTCGTTGCGTGCATTTTCAGGCACGTCGTAGAGAACGGGTACAGGCGTCAACATGGGCAGGCCGTTGGTGAGTCCGCTGCGAAAGACGAGATCGAACCCCGGCTGTTCGATGCGGGGATCGCGGTCGGTGGAGCGGTGCCATGGGTCGGTTGACGACACGTACATCGTGGATTGCCTATGGCTCCTGGAGTGCTGAACGCGGTCGAGGAGACCGTGGCCGTTCCGGGTGTTGCGCGTCCCCGCGTAGATCTCGCGGATCGCGACTCCGAGGCGATCGCGGAGATCGGTCGAGCCGCGCGGCGCCGTCCCCGAACAGGCAGTCATCATCACACGGACGTACCGCGCTAGAACCGGCCTGCGCGCGAGGGAGATCGTTTGCTCGCCGCCGGTCCCCTGGACCGCGTTCGCGTTCGGAAAGCTGCGCCAGACTGCATTGGAGGTAATCTCCAGATCGCTGCCCGTTGCATGTTCCACCCGGAATGCGGTAGCGTATGGCTCGCCCCATAGTACGCGAAGAGTATCGACCGGAGCGGACCGCCCCAGGTCGATCACGATCCACGGTGGATGCGCCGCGCCCTCTTCGCCGGTGAAGTGCCGGTCGAGATACGGATTGCTCTTCCAGAACGTGTTACGGTCGCCATCGTCCAGGCGCGAATAGTTGTCATCGTTTGCCTGGTCTTTGGTGTTGCCGCGCCGAGGCAAGCGATAGCCGTACGAAACGGAGATCGGTTTCGATGCGGTGTTGTCTGAAACCCAATACCCTTGGGCGTGCTCAGCGTCGCTCCATTTTCCCTCCGGATTCCAGTGCCATGCTTCCCCGGCGAGTTCGGTTCGAAGCCGGTAGGTCAGAGCCTTTAGACCCGCGGACCGCATGGCCGCAACGTTCGGGGGCGACAGCATCCTGGCGATCTCGCCCTGCTCGTGGCCATCGACGCCAGCGCCGATGGCGACCGCGGGATCGAAGCTGTTCACCGCCTGAGTGCTGATGTGCAGGCGTACTCGTTGCGGCTGCGCGAGTAGCAGGCCGGCCAGCGCGCACAGACTCAGCAGTCGAATCACTTCGATAATTGCGCGATGTCCTCGTCTATTTTCTTTTGTTGATCGCGCGTAAGCTGGAGCGTATCGTCGCGGCGGGCGGCCCGTTTGACGTCGAGGATCATTCCCGCCGAAAGAGTAGTAAGAGATCGTGTTCAGTGCCCGGAAAGAGACGTTGTCCTTGGAGGTGATCCTCTGGTCCACCTTAAAGAGTAGACTGTCCCAATCGTCCGGGGCGTTCGCGTTCGAGAAATAGTTGTTCACCTGGCCCGGCCGATTGGGAAGCGGATAGAAGGGCAGCAGCTTGAGTGAAATCGCGATGATCCTTGCAGCCGGAATCTTGTTGCCGATGAAGTAGGCGGTCTTAACGGTAGCCGTACACGAGCCTGACAGGAGCGGATCTTTCAGGAATATGGGCTTACCCGTGGCATCCAGGCTTTGCGAGAAATGCCCCTGGCGCTCCAGCTCTGTAGGCACAATCCCCAACTGCGTGGAGCCTTGCACTTGGCGGAAGCTTTCCCAACTGAACAAAAAGAACGTCCGGTCGCGGCCGTTGTAAAGCTTCGGTACAAAAACGGGTCCAGAGACTGTACCGCCAAACTGGTTGCGGCGTAACTTGCTTTTGTCCGTATCGAAGAAGTTGCGGGCATCAAACAGATCGTTGCGCACGAACTCGAACAGCGAGCCGTGCTATTGGTTCCCTCCGCTCTTCAGCACCATGTTCATTACGCCGCCCGCTTGGCGGCCGTACTCCGCCGAGTAGCCCGAGGTTTGCATCTTGAATTCCTCCAAAGCATCCAGCGGAGGGCGCGCTTGAGCGCCTGCATCGCGCGGGTTTTGATCGTTGAAACCGTCTACAATCACATTGCTGCTGTCCGCGCGGGAGCCGTTAATGGAAAAGCCCGCTCCCTTTTGACCCTGCTCGGCGTGTTGCACGCCCACTACCAAGAAAGCGAGATCGGTAAAATCCGGCCCGTCCAGGGGCATTTCGGTCAGCTCATGGCTGGTGATCACATCGCCGCGCGTGGCGTTCTCGGTATTGACCAAAGGTACGTCCGCTCTGACTTCCACCGATTCGGTAAGTGGACCCACCTGGAGTTTGGCATCCAGACGGGCCGCTTCATCCACCTGGAGCTCCAGGCCGGTTTGGCGCATAGTCCGGAACCCGGGCTTTGCGATTGTCACCTCGTACTTGCCCGGCGCGAGATTGGGGATTGTGAACTGGCCGTCGGCTTTGGATGATGCAGTGCGCGCATCGCCCATATCGATATTCCGGACTTGGATATCGGCGTCGCCGATCCTCGCGCCGGTGGTGTCTTCAACCGTGCCTACCAGGGTAGCGGTGGGCGACTGTGCTGATAACACTAGCGCGAAGAGGAAGCTCAGTAGACTGACGATGCGGGCATGGCACATATGATTACCTCTTATCCGTGGCGCCGGGCTCCATTAGTTCGACGCGTGTTCCATCGGGATCGTAATAGTTGGCCACATGCTTGCCCCCGAGTAGATGAGCTTCCACCGGCCGGTATTTCCTGGAAATTCGTTTCGACGTCAACATCTCAACCGCTTTTACCGCGTCCGGGGAGGACAGGCAGATATGGTTCTTGATGCCAAAGCGCTCCGGGCTGCGCGGCTGCTTGGCGGTTCCAATCTCAAGACGATCCAGGGGGTCGCCTGTGGCCAGGAACGTTAACCGCGGACCTCGATCCGGCCGCAGCCCGAGAAAATCGCTGTAGAACTGGATCGCCGGCTCTATATCGTTGAAGAGAACCCCGGCATGATCGAAATGCGTCGCCACCCGGCTCGCCGGCATGAATTTGCCTTTGGATTGGCCCGCCAGACCGTCTTCCCGGTACTGCACGATTTCCATGCTGTGGCCTTCGGGATCGAAAAATGTCATCGAGGAATCGCCCAGCTTGTCCTTGCGGATTTCCTCAAAAAGCTTCACGCCGCGCGAGGCAAGATAAGTTCGCATCCCTGCGGCATCGTCCGTGTAAAAGCCGACATCCCTCAGGTTGCCAAAGGCCGTCGGCTTCCCGGCGATCAGGTTGATTTACTGGCGATCGTTGACTTTAATAGTGACCAGTCTTTCCCCGCTCTCGGGTACCTTGCGCGGGACCTCATCGAACTCCAGGAAATCTTTGTAGAAGCCTCGCGCGGCCGCCAAGTCGCTCACGAAGACTGACACGTGAGCGATGCCCAGAATTCGGGGACGCTGAACGGAATCCTGGCCGAACAGGGGCAACATCATCGCCACTAGGGCCAATCTACTCATACCTGAAGACTTATGCCAGCGATTGTAGCCTCGCCTGGATGTATTAACAAGTAAATTCACTGTCTAGAGCAGTGTCTTTACCGTAAAGAGGGTCTGATTGGCGCCAATGCTCCTTTACAATCGGAGGTGATCATGAGCATTTCACGACGTGAGTTTCTGGAGGGTACACTTCTCACCGGACTGACAGCCGGTTGCGTAGTGGCGGAGGAGGGGAGCACCCTGTTGCCGGCGCGGATCCTGGGCAAGACCGGAGTTCGCGTCTCCATCCTCGGCATGGGAGCTGGCCGCTTTCTCCTGTATAAGGAGGAGGATAAGGCAATCGAGGCGGTCCGGAAAGGGTTGGATCTCGGAATCAACTACATCGATACAGCGGACGCGTATGGCCGGAACCATCTATCCGAAGTCCGGGTAGGCAAAGCCATCCAGGGTCGCCGGGACGGTATCTTCCTTGCTACCAAGCTGAGCAACCGGAACGGTGCCGAGTCCCAGCGCGTCATTGAGGAAAGCCTAAAGGCTCTGCAGGTGTCCCAGGTGGACCTGATCCACATTCACGAGCTCACCAACGAAGAGGATCTGACCGCCATCGAAGCCAAGGGCGGGGCGCTGGAACAGGTTCTGAAGCTCCGCGACCAGAAGATCACGCGCTTTATCGGCATTACCAGCCATGCCGATCCCAGGGTCTTCAAAACAGCCATCGAGCGGCACGATTTCGACTGCGCGCAGATGACCCTCAATGCCGGAATGGTGGGCATGACCAGCGGCAGCCGAAAAGGCGGCTTGGTTCCGGACGGAGCCCCGAACGGCAGCTTCGAGGAACTCGCTCTGCCCGTGGCCGTTCGCAAGAACATGGGCATCCTTGCTATTAAGGTTTATGCTCAGGAACACCTCATCGGCCAAGCCTCCACCGGGAAGCTGCTGTATTATGCCTTGTCGCTCCCGATCGCATCGGCGGTCGTGGGAATGCCGAAGCTCGAACACATTGATGAGAACGTTCGTTTGGCGAAGGCGTTCAAGCCCTTGCCGCCGGCCGAAATGAAAGATTTATCCACTCGGTTGTCGGCGAAGAACAAAATCGCGCTGGAGCGGTTCTTCAGCACGCACGTGGATTCGTAAGGAGAAGGAAAAGGATGCATCGCCGGGAGTTTTTGAAGAGCACTTGCTTGTTGCCGTTTTGTGCCGCTGCTACTCGCGCGGCCACCCGTCCCGTGCTCAAGACTGCTCTGAACGCGTATTCGTTCAATAAGCTGCTGAACGACGCCATCAGAAAACGTGGTCCCGGCATCACGCTGGATGGCGTCCTGGAATTCGCCGCGAAAAACAAGTTCGATGCCTTCGACCCCACCGGATACTTCTTCCCAGGCTATCCGAAGGTACCCGCCGGCTCCTATGTCGACAACCTGAAGAAGCACGCCGCCGATCTCGGCATCGCCCTCAGCGGGACAGGCGTCAGGAATAATTTCACCCGCCGGCAAAGACCTTCGCGCCGCTGGCGTCACTCATATCAAGGAGTGGGTCGAAGTCGCCGCAAGGCTCGGGGTGCCCGTGATCCGGGTGTTCGCCGACACCCAAATGAAAGCGCAGACGTGGCATACCGGGTCCAACGGAGCTTCGAGAGCGGACGTTCTCGACTGGATCTCCGCCGCTCTCCGGGAATGCGCCGATCATGGCAAGAAATACCGCGTGCGCATTGGCGTCCAGAACCACGGCGATTTTCTGCAGACGGGCGCGCAGCATCTGGAGCTCGTCAAAGCGGTGGGCTCGGAGTGGTGCGGTCCCATCGTTGATACGGGTTATTACAAAACACCCGATCCCTATGTCGATATCGCGATGGTTGCGCCGCACGCGGTGAACTGGCAGGTCAAGCAGAGCGTGTTCGGCGAAGATAGCGAAATCCCGACCGATATGATTCGCCTCCTGAAGATCGTCCGCAAATCGGGCTACACAGGCTACCTGCCGATCGAAACTCTATCTCCGCCAGGCAAGCCCTACGATCCTTTCACGGTGGTACCGGCATTCCTTGGACAACTGCGCGACGCAATCGCGAAAACGTCGATTCTACATTTTTAAGTGGGGCAGGTTGCCAACCTGCGGGCCGATTGACAATCGGCCCCGGCGCTAGACCAGACGAACGCTTCGGGGTAGCAACCAACCCATCCCATAATGAGCGATCTTCCCGAATTCGATTGATTGCGTACCAGATGGTCGTAACTTTCATCTTCCCAAAAGGGCCGCCCCGTAAGCTTCCGAAATTCATTGGCTTTCCTAACAGTAAACCTCTTGAGCGAATGCATGGCCTTCGAGACAGCAACGCTTGGCGTGA
>JBPCOQ010000149.1:0-20408 GCA_051000095.1 Bryobacteraceae bacterium
GGCGACCCTCTTGCCTGGATCTGATAACCCTCCTGCGCACCGAAATGGCGCAGAACAAGCAACTACTGGCGCCATTCGGCTTCAAAATCACTGAAGAAGCTCTGGTCAAGGCGGCCGCAGCCTGACACATATGTAGAAACTCCAGACACAGGCAAGAATGCCTGTGCCACTCGGTGCAACTTTCGATGCCAGGTCACCGGTAGGTAATCATCGCCGCGTCTTCCAAGTGCGGTAGATTATTGAAGCTGCTTAGCGAAAATCGCTCGCCAGAAAAGCGGAACTCCGAGAAAGCCGCGTTTCTTGGCGCCCAGCTTAGCTCCAGCGTTTTCTCCGCGGACAATTCCAGAGCGATCCGTGCCGTCGCTGCAATGACGCCTCCCGAAGTGAACACCACGATCTGGCTGCTTTTGAGCGCCGCTTGGCGGATCCGGCTAATGCCCCGGTCGATTCGTTCGCAGAAATTCTGCCAGCTCTCAACGTCCGGCGAGTCTAACTCGCGCGCCACCCACATGCGCGTGATTCGCTGGAACAGCCGGTCGTAGGTCTTGGCTGCGGCGCTCGGTTCACCGGCTTGACGGAACTCGCTCTCCATCGCGCGGATGTCTTCATGCTTCGCCATCAGCCCGGGCAAAAACGTTCGCATCACCTCAATCCCGGGGTACTCATCCAGCTCCGGCACAAGAACGGACTCCGGCCAAGCCAACCCGGCGGCGGCGAATGTTTCCGCCACCATGCCGCCGGTTCGAATGTGCCGCTCGGCGGGCCCATGATAGACCTGGTCGAAAGTCATTTGGCTCCGAACCCAATAATCACCGAGCTTTGCGGACTGCCGTGCGCCCAGCACGGACAGTTTGTCGTAATTCTTTTCGAGAAAGGATGCCTGTCCATGGCGGACAAGCGTAAGTAGCGCCATTCTGACGGGTGGAACACATCAGTGTATCGTAGTAGGTTAAACCAAGGAGAAATCAGGATGCGCCGTTTTGCCTTGTTGTTATTGGTGCTGCTTTCGGTTATCGTCGCCGCTCACTTCGCTTCCGCCGCGGAGAGCGGGAAGCTGGATGGCTTCGACGACTTCGTCAACGCCTCGCTCAAGGACTGGAAAGTTCCGGGCGCGGCGGTCGCCATCGTTCGCGATGGCAAGGTAATCCTATCCAAAGGCTATGGCCTGCGTGACGTGGCCAAGAACCTGCCGGTTACTTCCAAAACACTTTTCGCCATCGGCTCCGCCACGAAATCATTCACGGTGACGACGCTCGGAATGCTGGTCGACGAGGGCAAGCTCGATTGGGACAAGCCGGTGCGCGATTATCTTCCGGCGTTCCGGCTGCACGATGAATTCGCAACCGAGCGCATGACGCCTCGCGATCTGGTCACGCATCGCTCGGGACTGCCCAGGCACGATCTGCTGTGGTACAACTCGGCGTCAACGCGCAAGGAGATGTTCGACCGTCTCCGCTTTCTGGAGCCAAGCAAGGATTTCCGCACGACTTTCCAATACCAGAACCTGATGTTCATGACGGCCGGTTATCTCGCTTCGCAGATTGCGGATCGTCCTTGGGAAGACCTGGCGCGGCAGCGGATTTTCGTACCTTTGGGCATGCAGAGCTCCAATTTCTCCATCGTCGAGTCTCAAAAGGCAACGGATTTTGCCCAGCCCTACCGCAAGGTCAAAGAACAGGTGAAGCAGATCCCTTTTCGCAACATCGACCAGATCGCGCCGGCGGGTTCCATCAACTCAAATGTCGAGGATATGACTCAGTATCTGTTGATGCACATGAACAAGGGCAAGCATGACGGCAAGCAAATTTTATCCGAGAGCAATGAGATCCAGATGCAGACGCCACAGATGGTGATACCCGGCGATATCCGCTGGCCCGAGCTTGGCCATGCAACTTATGGGATGGGTTTTTTCATCACCTCGTATCGCGGCCACAAACTGGTGCATCACGGCGGGAACATCGATGGTTTCAGCGCGCTGGTTACTTTTATGCCGCAGGACCATATCGGGCTGGTGATTCTTACGAATATGAATGGCAGTCCGCTGCCGAATCTGATTTCCTACGCGGCTTACGATCGCTTGCTCGGCCTGGAGCCGGTGGAATGGACAGCACGGCTGAAAGAAGACGAAAAGAAGCAAAAGGCGGCTGAAGAGAACGCGAAGAAACAGGGCTTTACTGTCAAGAAGCCAAATACGCATCCTTCGCATCCGATGGCCGATTACGCAGACAATTACGAAAACCCCGGTTACGGAATCGCCAAAATCACATTAGACTCCGGCGCCTTGAAGATGACGTTCAATGGCATGACCGCTCCCCTGGAGCATTTCCATTACGATGTGTTTGAAACACCTAAGGAGGCGATTGATCTGCCGGGAATGAAACTGCTGTTCCACACCAATCTGCAGGGCGATATCGATTCCGTTTCCGCTCCCATCGAATCGACTGTCCAGGATATCGTATTCACAAAAATGCCCGACCGGTCGATGATGCAAAAGAGCGCGCTGGAACCGCTGACGGGCGACTACCAGCTCGGCCCGCAGGTGGCCACGATCGCGATGCGCGGCCCAACCACTCTCACGATGACGGTGCCTGGACAGCCCACCTACGAACTTGTGCCAACCGGCGGCTTGAAGTTCGCGATCAAGGGACTGAACGGCTACACTCTCGAATTCAAAAAGAACGAAGCGGGCACGGTGGATCAAGTTGTGTTCTATCAACCGAACAGCACCTTGGCGGCAAAGCGGAAATAATACTCGCATATTTGGCCAGTTGCCCGGCAGCCGGGCAAAGACCGGATTGAAAACATCAGGGTCTTCGTCTAAGTGCAACACCCGTTTGCGGGCAGGCAGGTATGCCTGTACTACTAAATCTTCGTTTCTTTGCGCGCCGCGATGATTTTTCCGGGGACAAGCTCTCCGGAAGCCCATCGCTAAGTGGTTGATTCTGAGTGGGCAGGCAATTGCCTGCCCAGGGGCAAAGTGATGCCCGAAGGCGGGCGAAACGCCCACTCCACTCAGTTTCCGATACCCTTCAGTGCAACTTGCGGCGAAGGCGCGCTGTGTTACTCGGCGAGCGCAGCGAGCAGCGCTTCGGGGGACGCGTTGTCGCCGAAGGTTTGGCTAATGTGGACGTATCGATCCACATTGCCAGGCCCACATACGAAGCTGCCTCCGAGCTGGAATGGATTCTTGCCTAACCGAACCTGTTTGTGACCAGCCGCTTGCGCACGGGCCCGGGCCTTGGCGTTGTCGGACCGGAGCAAGTGCAAGATGTTGGCGCCGCGCAGACCGGCGGCTCGATACGCTTGCCGTTGCTCGTCGATGAGCAGCGGAAATTGGATTCCAGTCTCCTCGCGGAACAGTTTGGCGTAGGTACGGTCCCCGAGTCCAATCGCAGCCAGGGTTGCTCCGTTTTCGCGGAAGAACTGCTCATGCTCGCGCAACTGCGCGACGTGCTCGCGGCAGAAGATTCAACCGTAGTGCCGGAGAAAGACGATCACCGCGGGGTGCCGCTCCCAGAAAGCGCCGAGCCGGTGCTCCCGGCCGCCGGTATCCGGCAGCACGATTCCCGAGAGCGCTTCGCTGAGAGACTTAATCATTCGAGGAATTTTCCGCGTTCACCTTCAGCAGTATAAACGTAAGATCGTCGTACTGCGCGGCGTTACCAATCCAGCTCTTCAGCTCACTCGCGATTCGCGAGCTCATCTCATCTACCGTCAGGTGCGCCCATTGACGCAGCAGAGTCTTCACTCGCTCTTCGCCGAACTCCTCATCCTTGGGATTCAACGCTTCTGGGACGCCATCGCTGAAGGCAATCACCACGTCGCCCGGTTGTAAGACGACTGTTGCTTCCTCATAACTGCTCTGCGGGAACAGTCCGATGACAGTACCTCCCGCCGGCAATTCTTCGATCGGCCGATCCTCCCGCCGCGCCGCATAACGCAGCAGGTACGGCGGATTGTGACCCGCGTTCACGTAGCGAAGCTGCCGGGTCTGTTCATCGATCTGCGCATAGAAAAAAGTCGCGTACGCGTTCGATCCCGTGGATCGATACAGGAAGCGATTCATCTTAGCCACCACATCCGCCGGTGAACTATTGTTATCCGCCGTGAGGATTCGCAAGGAGGCCTGCACGATCGACATGATCAGAGCCGCCGCAATGCCTTTTCCCGCGACGTCGGCGAGGGCGATCCCGATGCGATGGCCACCCAGATCGAGGAAATCGTAGTAATCGCCACCGACGCTCCGGGCGGGTAGAGACATGCCCGCGAGCGTCACTGAACTGGTGGCGGGAGGTTTCTCCGGGAACAGCCGCTTCTGCACTTCGGTCGCGAGTTGGACGTCCCGGCGCAGTTTTTCCTGCTCGACAATCCGGTCGGTGAGCCGCGCGTTCTCGATCATGAGCGCGAATTGTCCGGCGCAATTACGTAGCACTTGCCGCTCCAGCGCGCTGTATTGATCGCGCCCTGCCGGCGCGCCAAGCAGCAGGATTCCCGCAATCTCGTTTTTCGCCAGCAGCGGAACCGCCAGCGCTACGCCGCTGTTTGCAAGCGATTCGATCTCAGTGGCATATTCGGGCTTCTGCGCCACCGCCCATCGGCTCCAGGTGTCGAAATCTCCCCGCGTCAAAGGCAGGGGAGAAGCATAATGCTTGAGCCGCCCGATCAGCAGTCCGTTCGCGGGTAGCCGATAACCTGGAGCGCATTCGCGTGGCGCGGAAGCTGCACAAATGTATCCCTGGCCGGAATCATTCTCGAGCAGTAGGGCCGACTCGCTACGCAGCGCGGCCCGTAGCGACTCCAGCGCGAGTTGCAATGCCTGTCGAAACGATTCAGCGTGGCGGCTAGCCTCGACGAACTCCGCGAGCAGAGCCCCTTCGGTCACCGCGGCCGCATCATCGGAGCCGTAGACCAAACCGGACATCGCCGCCGCGAGCCGCCGCGCTCCCCTCCGGGTGGTTTCCCAGAGTGAGCCCGCATCATCGCGGATCGCGACCATGGGAGACACCAGACTCGCGCGCCAAGCCGGAAAGAAACAAGCCAGGGCCGTCAACGCCGCAACAATTCCGGTGGAATACAGGAAGGGACGCGGATCGTCGATGTGAATCCCGAATACCTGAGATCGGAGCAGCAGCGCGGCGGCAATGACGGCTAGTCCACCGGCGCCGATCCCGTAGGCCGCCATTCTCAGACCGTCGCCGATAACCAGACGCAGCACATTCCCGCTGGTCGCGCCCAATGCCATCCGGGTGCCGATCTCGACCGTTCTGTGCCGCACCGAATACGACGCGGTCCCGTACACGCCGAGTGCCGCCATTAGAAGCGCGGCGAACGCAAAGAATGATGTGAGGAACGATTGCAGCCGTTGCGTTACCACCGACCCTTGGACAATTTCGTGCATCGTGGCCGCGCCATACATGGGCTGCGCCGGATCGACGCTCAGGATGGCCCGCCGGACTTCCGGAATCAACGCGGCCGGCGGAACCGGCGAACGAACTACAAAGTGCATTGGGTTGACAGGGACGGCGGCGGCCGGAAAATACAACTCGGGCCAGGGGATCTGACCCAATCCTTTATTCTTCACGTCGCCGACAACCCCGATGACTCTCGCGCGAGCTCCGTTTCCGACACTGGCATAAGCCCCGATCGCCTCGCGCGCCGGCCAAAAACGCTTCGCCGCCGAGGCGTCGACGACGATCACCATGTTGTGTTCGTCCTTGCCGTCCTGGTCGTCGAACAAGCGGCCTTTGAGCAGAGGAATTCGCATAGTATCGAAATACCGGGGGCTCACCACCAGCAGCTCCACCGTTTCGGGTTTGTCCTGTCCGCCAGGACTGCCTTCCGCCGAAAGCCGCGTAACGTAGCAGCAGCCTGCCAGCGCGAGTTGATTCACAAGAGCCGCGCCGCTCACACCCGGGATCCTTGCGATCGCTTCCACCAGACGTTGCTGATAGGAAGCGCGACGCGCACTAGTAGGATATTCGACATCGTTGCTGTTCAGGCTGAAGGTGAGAAGGCGATCGGGATCGAATCCCGGGTAAATGCGCAGCAGATCGCCTAAGTGGGTGAGCAGCAGGGCGCTTACTGAGAGCAGCGTAAACGCCAATGCGATTTCCGCAATCACCAATAGTCTCGAAAGACCGCGGCTGCGTGCTCCCGCCGATGTGCGCGCCCCATCGCTGAGCACCTCATTCGGCAAGGTGCGGACAGCCTGCCACAGCGGCGCAAGACTGATCAGGGCGCTTCCCAGAATGGCGGCTCCTAGCGCGAAAAGAAGGGCAGTCCAATCCACTCCGATTTCGCCGGCGCGTGGAACGTAATCCGCCGTCATCGAGAGAACGAAGCGTAAGAGCACGAGGCTGATGAGAACGCCGCCCGCCGCGCCCGCGAGTGAAACCAGAAGTCCTTCCACGAAATATTGCAGCGCCAGTTGCCAAAGCGCCGCGCCCAGGGCAATGCGCACGCCTGTTTCCCTGGAGCGCGCGACCGATCTTGCGAGCAGCAGGCCCGCGACGTTTGAAAGCGTAATCACCAGCAGCACTCCGGCCGCGCCGAAGAGCAACAGGAGCGTTGGCCGAATCTCCCTTACCATCGATTCCTGCACGCTCATGACAAACGCCGTGTAGCCCGGATGAAGCTTTGGATTCTCTTTGACGATTTGTGCGGCGACCCGTTTGACGTCCGCATTCGCTTGGGACAGTGTCACGCCCGGAGCAAGCCTGGCGTAACAGAAGTAGCTGAAGGCATCGCGGTTTCTATCCGGCCCATGGGGATTGAGCGGCACCCATACGTCACTCCGGAGTTCCTCTCCATTCGTGCCGGAAAGAGGGAAGCGGAACCAGGCAGGCATCACGCCGGTAACGGTATATTGACGGCCATCCATGGTGAGCGCTTGGCCCACGATCTTCGAATCGCCGCCCAAACGCTTCCACAGTCCGCTCGATATCACCGCGCGGTAAAGGCTGCCCTCCTCACTTCCGGCCTCGCCGAACCACCGCCCCACGATCGGATTCACGCCCAAAGCGTTGGTGAGCGCAGGGGTAACTTCGACCCCATTCAGGTGCTGCGGCTCACCCGGCGAAGTCAGGCTGAACACGCGCGGCTGATAGATCCCGAATACGTCGAAACTGCGCGTTCTGTGCTGGTATTCGAGCAAATCCAGCCACGAATTACTCGAGAATCCAACCGGATCGGTGATGTCCGCGCCAAACAGCGAAACGAAGCGCTCTCCCTGCGCCCAAGGCAGTGGTTTCAGGAGGACTGGATAGATTACGGAGAAGATCGCTGTAGCCGACCCGATTCCCACTGCTAAAGCGGTCGCAGCAAGCAGTGCAACCACTTTAGCGCTTTGCCAGGATCGCCATCCGCTCAGAGCGAAGGAGAGCATGTCTGCGTCGTAATCTTAGCGCAGCGCGGAAACCGTGGGGCAAACGGTCGGGGTTTGCCTGCCCCACTTGAAAATATACAAGCTCCAGGCACAGGCATTCTTGCCTGTGTTGCACTTAGACCAGGACCCTGATGTTTTCAATCCCGTCTTTGCAGGCAGCCGGGCAGAGAAACACTCATGCGTGCCGCGTCGAGATCACTGCCCGGCGAGTCTCTTCCGGAGTTCAGATTACGTCCCTGTTGCTAAACTGGCATTTGGGCGCGCTTTCCAAATCGAACGGAACCTTCGCTGACACCGGCGACGCCTCCAAGCTGGTCTCCGAACTGGTTCACTCGCCGGGGATGAAGGAGTGCCTGCAATGGTTTTCGCGCGAGAAGCAGTGGATCAACGATCAACATCTGCAGCTTTGCCGGGTCCCCGCGCCCACCTTCTTTGAGCAGGATCGCGCCAAGTGGATGTTAGGCGCTTTCCAGTCGGTTGATTGTGAAGCGCGGATCGATCGTGCCGGCAACGTGGTCGCGCACATGGCGCCGGGCTATGAGGGTCCTTTCGTGGCGCTCACCGCTCATCTCGATACAGTGCTGGCGGCACGAAGCAGCGACGAGACCTACGCCGGCGCCGATGGGCGGCTGCACGGACCCGGAGTTTCGGACAACGGGGCCGGTCTCACGGCTCTGTTGGCGATCGCACGCGCCATCCGGTCTTGCCCGGAAATGGAACTGCATTGCGCGCCCTTGCTGCTGGTAGCCAATGTCGGCGAGGAAGGAGAAGGCAATCTCAGCGGCATGCGGTATCTGTGCCGTCCATCCGCCATGGGCAGCCGGATTCTTGCGTTCCTGATTCTGGATGGCCCGGCCACGGACCATATTACTTCCCAAGCGTTGGCGAGCCGGCGATTCGATGTGACCTTCAACGGTCCGGGTGGCCATAGCTGGAGCGACTACGGTATTGGCAACCCGGTTCACGCGCTCAGCCGCGCGATCACGCTCTTTACCGAAACCCGCTTGACGGGCGCGATGAGTCCCCGCTCCTCTTATAATTTTGGAATTCTGGAGGGCGGCACTAGTATCAACTCGATCCCAACACAGGCGCGAACCAAGGTGGATATCCGTTCCGAGAATGGCGCCCGGCTGGATGAAATATCGGCTTTGCTTACCAGTTGCGTGGAGCGGGCGCTCGAGATCGAGAACGGCCGGGCCACAGGGGGGCGGCTATCGGCCAAGATCAAAGAGATCGGCTCGCGCCCCGGCGGACGGCTCTCCAACGAATCTGCGCTACTGAATTATATCCTCGCTGTCGATGCACACCTGGGCATTCGGTCGCATCTCGATTGCGCTTCCACTGACGCGAACATTCCGTTGTCAATGAATCTTCCGGCGATCTCCATCGGCGCCGGCGGCCAAGGCGGCGGCGCCCACACGCCCCATGAATGGTTTCATCCCGACGGACGGGAGCTTGGCCTGAAGCGAATCCTGCTCACCCTCGGTTTACTCTTGCAGGAGGCGGGCTCACGCCCCGGCGCAGTCCCCAGACAAACGGCGGCGGCTGGTGACTTCTCCGCTACCGGAGAACGGGCCTGAGGCCCTCGCGCTGGCGAGTTGACTCCTCGCTGGTATTCGTCGCGCTCGTCTGGGGGACCACCTTCGTCCTCGTAAAACAGGCGCTGGACGACGTCTCGACTTTGTTGTTTCTCACGCTCCGGTTCACCGTGGCCGCCCTGGCGCTGGCGCTGCTTCTGAACAAGGCATTACGCGCTGAAGTTCGCAACCGGGTTCTGCTGCGCCGTAGCGTTCGCGCCGGTGTTCTCGCGGGCGTCTGCTTGTTCGCCGGATACGTATTTCAGACCTTCGGATTGAAATACACCACGTCGGCCAAGGCGGGATTCCTCACCGGGCTCTACATCCCCCTGGTGCCGCTATTCAGTGCGATCCTGTACAAGAAAGCGCCCCAAATATCGGAATTGTTGGGCGTATTGAGCGCATTCGCCGGCATGGCGCTCATGACCATACAGCGAGATATCCGGAGCATCGGCGTGGGGGATCTTCTGGTAATGATTTGCGCGGTCGCCTACGCTTTTCACATCCTGGTGCTCGGGCGTTATGCAGCGGATCTGAGCGTTGCGATCATCAGCATCGTACAGATTGCAACCGCGGCGCTGCTGGGAGCCGCCAGCTTCTGGTGGGCCGAGCCGGTACAGATTCGGTGGACTCGGCCAGTGATACTCGCCCTCGCCATCACCAGCCTCTTGGCGACCGCATTGGCCTTTTCCATGCAGACCTGGGCTCAGCAATACAGCACGGCAACCCGCACCGCGTTGATATTTGCACTGGAGCCGGTGTTTGCATGGGTAACGTCCTACCTTGTGGCGGATGAAGTGCTCGGCCCAAGAGCAATAGCAGGGGCCGCCATGATCCTGGCTGGCATTCTATTGGTTGAGTGGAAGCCGCTTTCAGTGGGCAAGATCGCCTTATAATGTAAATAACGCCGGTCCCGGGTAAAGGTAAACAGGAAACTCCCATGCTCCTACTGGAAAAACTGCGGCAGCAAAAGCTGCTATCGACGACTCTCATCGTGATCACGCTGGGCATCGGTATCGTGCTGGGTACCTTCGTCAATGGTGGCGTGCATGCTGCCAAGTCTCAGTTCATCGCGCCAGATGCAAGTCCGCTGGTCATCCCTAACCCGGTGCAACTGGGCAATGAATTTACCAAGCTGGCGAAGACGCTTGAGCCGTCAGTGGTCTATATCACGGCAGATTACACAGCCAGGGCCACGAGCATGAACCCCCACGGAAAACTGCGAAGTCCAGGCGAAGAGGATAACAGCGACGAAGGGCTTGACCTGTTCAAACGGTTCTTCCGGAATGGGCCTGGCGCTGAGGCGCCTCCACGGGCCTATCGCCAGGAACAATCGGGCACCGGATTTGTCGTCGACAAGAATGGATACATCATCACCAACCATCATGTTGTAAGTCGAGTGGATCGAATCAAGGTCAAGCTGCACGGGGATCCATCCGACTACCGCGCGCGAGTGATTGGATACGACGGCGAGACGGACCTGGCCGTGATCAAGATAGATACAAAGACCCCGCTTATCCCTGTAAATGTAGGGAACTCGGATTCCGTTCAGGTCGGGGATTGGGCCGTGGCGATCGGTTCTCCCTTTGGTCTGGAGGCTTCTGTGACCGCGGGTATCGTCAGCGCTCTCGGAAGAGACATAGGAACGCTTCAGCTCCAGCGCTTCATCCAGACTGACGCGGCGATCAACCCTGGCAATAGCGGTGGCCCTTTGCTGAACATCCGCGGTGAAGTGATCGGGGTGAACACCATGATTGCGACTCAGAGCGGCGGGTATCAGGGAATCGGTTTCGCGCTGCCCATCAACATGGTCGCGAAGGTTTACAACGACATCATCAAGACGGGCAAGGTGACGCGCGGGTCGATCGGAGTCAAGTGGAACAAGGCGAATAAGCCAGAGTTGTTAAGGGCTCTGGGGGCCAAACAGGGTGTGATGGTCGAAACCGTAACGAAGGGCGGACCGGCAGAGAAGGCCGGGCTTAAAGACGAAGACATCATTGTCGCGATGAATGGCCAACCGGTTAAGGACGGCGAAGAGTTGGTCGTCCGCCTTTCAGAAATCCCGATCGGAACGGTGATCAACCTTTCCGTGGATCGCGATGGCAAGCGCATGGACTTCAAAGTCGCCGTTGAAGATCGATCCGTCGTATTCAAACAGGATCTCGCTCAGCGGCAACCCGTGGAGGAGCCGGGCAAAATCGAAGGTGCCCAAGCCAAATTTGGAATGAAGATCAAGGCCCTCACGGAGGCCGAGCGGGAGACGCTAGATCTGAAAGACAAGCGCGGAGTGCAGGTGGTGTCCGTGGACGAAGGTTCTTTCGCGGAAGATATCGGTATTCAGGAGAAGGACATAATCGTCTCGATCAACCGGCAGCCGGTGAGTTCCGTGGAAGAGGTGAAGAAGATCCAGTCCAGCCTGAAGCCGGGCGATCCCGTGGCGTTTCGAATGATGCGCGCCAACCCGCTCGGAGCACGTGGCGAACGCGGAGCGGGATGGACCGCCTTCTTCGTTTCAGGTACACTGTCGCCGGAGTAGTCGTGTTGTTGGCCGGCCGCTCGACGGCTCTTACTGCCCGCTGACCTTCAGAACGAAGTAGGTAAACTCTTTACCGTCCTGCACCTGAAGCTGATGTGGTGTTCTGGCCGGAATGTGCACGATATCCCCTGGTCCAAGCGTTCTTTTCGTACCGCCCTCGATCGAGGTACCTCGCACCTCGTGAGGCGCGCTCGTCTTTGCATTCGGAATCTTTCCGCCCACCACCAGCGTTGCGCTGCCTGTTTGCACGACGAATAAGTCCGCGTCCGTCTCATGCAATTCCGCCTGTCCGTTGGCCCCGCGGCGTGCAATCATCGTCAAATGATTACCGAACTTCCCCAGCGGCTCGGACGCGAACTTGGCGCCATCGGCCTTGGCAGCCAATGTGTGCGCCATCCCCTTCAGTTCGGCTGAGCTCCAATACACGAACCCCGGCGGGGCCGCCGCAATGAGCGGGAATGCGCACACGATCGCCATTAGTTTCATGCTCTGTTCCTTGTTCAGCTCGTCTTCACGTTCGGAACTCGATCCAGCGTGGGCGGCAGCTTCGGAAAATCGGTGTAGGGCTGCGATTGATACCAGTAGCACACCGAATAAAAGTTGTCGCCCCGATTGTTCGCGTGTCCGTGTTCCATAGTGTGCCGCAGGTACTTCTGGAAGGTCACCGGATTGTCGCCATGCCAGCGATAGCAGCAGTACCGGCCGCCGGTACGCTCGGCCGCGGCGATCAACGGCGCCCCATACTGATCGTGCGCGAATGGAATGGCTCCATCGCGGCCTCCGAAGTCCCAACTTCCGAGGAAATAATCTTCCGACCCTGTGCCGTTGATGACAGGCTTCGCTTCATCATCGACGAAAATCATGTCGTCGCCTTCGCCCCACCAGCCGTCGGCATTCTGGAGTACGCCCAACGTGACACCCATCAGGTGCCCGCGTCCGCGCGTTTCAGCATACACATAATTCGAAGCGCCATCCGGATTCAGCTTCGTGCCGGAGGCCGCCGCCGGCACGCAAGGAGCGGCTTGGCGATACTGCGCGTGGAAGTAGAGGATGTCGGCCGGTAAAGAGGGTACAGTCTGATAATCGATGTTAGAGTAGAAGGCGCCCACCTCGTCCTTCCCTTCATTGGTCACGGTAAACCGGGCCGACTTGCGATACGGCATCGCGAAGTAGCAGTTCAAAGACTTGCCAGGGGAGCAGGCCAGATAAGCCGATTGATAAATCGTATACTGCCCAAGGTTGAGTCCGAAAAAATCGCCGATTGGAGCTTCGATGCTCGGTTTGTCATTGCCGTCCCAATAGCCGCGCAGCACAATCTCCTTTAAGTGATTGCTACTGCGCGCGGAGATCGTAAACCAAATGTGCGTGATCACGCCGGGTCCGCTGGCGTTGAACACTTCGCGCACGCCGCCGCCCGCGATGGGCCAGGAATCTTTGTTGCCGCCGGTGCGATCATAGCTCGATTGCTTTAGCGATTGGTAATTCTGCGACCGCGCGTACTTCGGCAGAAAGCCGAAATTGCGGTTACCACCTTCCTGGGCCTGCGCAGCCGGAGTGGCGGCGGCGGCAAATCCAGACGCCGCCAGAATCCTGTGCAGAAAACCGCGGCGTCCGGTAGCACAGGCACGATCGTGCGCAGGCGCATTCATGCCTGTGTTGGCCTTTCTCAGCATACTATTAGGGCTTCCAGCGCTGCTGTTCCAACCGATCCGTGAACTTCGCCAGCATTTCGCGGTGATTCTTGGCCATTTCGGCCCTCATCAAATCACGCAAATTATTAAGCCGATGATTGTTAATCAAGATGCCGGTCAACACGACAATCGCAGTCGGCAAATTAGCAAGTCCAACTGTCAGCAACTGGGTCTCGGTCATCCCCTGCATCGCCCCAGTTTACAACATGCCCCGCTGGAGGCGCGCCTCAGGCTGGCCGGAGCCCGAAGTCTAGTGATTTCCAACCAGCCCCGCCATCGACGGTGGCGGTACGATTGGCAGCTTAGGCAGGTCCTCTTGCGTTGGCTCGAATTCCAGCTCTTCGAACAGCAACCCCGGTGCGATCACCGACGAGTTAGCGACAAACCCGCCCACGCCCATAAGCGCGAATGGGTATGGCGAATCCATAAAGTTGAAGACCTGACTGTCCTCGGATGCACCGCTGATGTCTTTGAACGACCGCGTCGAAAGGCCGCGGAAACGCAGTCCGCGAACCAGCTCTTCACGGCCATCCGGATACACGCGGTAGACCAGTAGAGGTAAGCTCACGGGCCGGGTACCGCCGCCGGACTGGGCCATCGCGGAGCTTGACTTCTGCAACTCAGCGATAGAAGCCGACGAGGGGTAGTCGAGCTTACGCACCAGCATGCCGTACGGTTTATTCCGCGCGCGGCATAAATCGATCAGCTTTTTCTTGAGCTCGGCGGGCGGGACCGCTTGCGATGCCCGGACGAACAGATTGCCGAAACCGGGAGCGGCCGCGCCGAACCGGCCGCGCATCCGCGCTCGTCCATTCGAGCTTTCAAAGCCCTTGAGCACTGGTGTCCGCGTGAGCGGAAAGGTCTTCAAAACACCCTTCTCAATCAATAGCAGCGGTTTGGGCGAGACGCCTTCCGTATCGTAAAGATAGTGGCCAAACAGCGCTTGGCCGTGCCACTCGGTCTGGGTTGGATCGTCCACCACGTCCAGCCAATCCGGTAAGATCCTGGAACCTACCTTGTTCTCGAGCTCGCTCGGAAGATAGGGGGCAGGCCGCCCGGCGTCCGCCACAGGCTTGCGAGTGGGCTTGAGATTATCGCCCAGTAATTGTCCGAAGAGCTGCGCCGCCGCGTGAGGCTCAAACAGCACGGGTCCGCTATAGCCATCACCCATCGGAGCTTTTGCAAGTGAGCCGATTTCCTCCGCGATCGCGGTGATGCCCCGGTGCAGTTCGCTTTCCGCGGGCAGATCGCCGGCGTTGGCGGCTTGATACACCTCGGCGTCGCGTAATTGCATTCCGTCCGGCGCCTGGCCATGCGCCCGGACTCGCAGGTACGCAACATTATCCGGCATCCGAATCACCGTGCCCTCAGAGTTCGCGAAGTAGGTGGTCGTCTGGATCGATTGGAATTCGAGATTCGAGGAAAGTACTTGCGGAAACGACGCGAAGATCCGGGACAACTTCGACACCCGATTTTTCCAGGCCGTTTCATCGGCTGGAGTGCGATGGATTGGAAGGATGGCTTGGACCGGCTGCACTTTCGTATAATCGGGAAGCTGCTCCGCGCTGTTCACATTCTTGAGAGACGAGCGCTTGCGCGCGATCGCCTCCTCCGCCCCTTTGTAGGCGCGGTCTGTGGCAAGCCACAGCACATCGCGAATCGCTGCATAACTATTGTCGAGCGGCAAATGCTCGGAGTCGTACCGGCTGCCGCTGTAATAGTCCGAGTAGACGTGATTTGTATTGTCGAAGGCGTAATCGCCTACCCGGACCTTTACATCCTGCAGTCTCACTGGCGCCTCATGCGCCGTGATTAACGCGCCGAGGCTTGCCGTGATGGAAAGCGCGTTGGCGTCCTCGATCGTGTATTCAACGTAGTAGGGTTTATCGAGCCCCGCGAGACGCAACGAGCCTGAGCGTGCAAGCTCATCGCGCATGGCTCGAAGGATCACGTCATCCGCGCTGGTCTGCGCTCCAGCCCAAGCGATCAGGAGCGCAACCGCCGCCAGCGGCATCCACCTCACTGTCCGCCCCCCGGCGGCGCTGGTCGCGGCAGCAACGGTGGCCGGTCGTGCGCGTGGTCTTTCTTCTGGATTTCGATCTCGGATACGAGCAGCGCAGGTGAAACCGCCGAGACCGGAACGCTGCCGGATTCGGCCCCGCAGTAGCCGTTAAACACTTCCTGCTTATCGGAGGTCGCTAGAATTTTCGCAAAGCTCGCGAGTGGCGTTCCGACAATGTCGGCGCCGCGCACCAGCTCATCGGGCTTGCCGTCGGCGTACACGCGATAGACCAGCAGCGGGATCACTGTAAAAGCTTGTAATCCCTGCCGCCGCGTGAGAGTGAATCCACTGCTCACCTGCTCGAAGTACAGGCCGTAAGGTTTGTTCTGTCTCTTGATTTCGGCGATCAGCATCTCACGAAGCTTTGCTTCCGAGACCTGCTTCTTCGATTCCACAAGCAAGTTCGATTGGCGCGAAACCACTTCAAAACCGGGCTGCCGGCGCCCATGTCCGTTCGAATGCTCGAACCCTTTCACGGGCGACCGCGACATCAGAAACGTTTTGAGAATGCCGTTATCCACGATCGTGACCGGCCGCGCCTTGACGCCCTCATCGTCGTAATTGTAAAAGCCGTTCAGATCGACGGAGCCGAGGGTCTTTCGAGTGGGATCGAACACTACCGATAAAAAATCGGGAAGCACGCTCGCGCCGACGCTCTTGGTGAAGGTCTGTCCCTCGGCTTCATCCTTCTGCCTGTGACCCTCCACGCGGTGACCGAAGATCTCATGAAAGAATACGCCGGAAGCGCCGCCTGAAAGGATCGCCGGCCCGATAAATGGCTCTACAATCGGCGCTTGCAGCAGTTTGGTCAAATGGCCCTTCATATCGTCGATGGACGCTTCGATTACTTCCGGCTTGGGGAGCCGTCCGGCTTCGCTCGCCTGAAAATTCTGGAACGCGCCCAAATCCATTCCATCGCCGGCTTTGCCTTGCGAGGTGATACCGAGGCTCGCGAATGTCCGGCCATGCTGCAGGCGCGTGCCTTCCGTACTGACGAGGTATTTGGTTTCGCGCCGGACCAACAGCACAATCTGCGAGCTCAGGACCGCGGGGTTGCCGGCCAGCCGCGCCGACCATTGCCGCATTCGCTGCGTCCATTCATCCGCATTCAACTTTGCCGCGCCCACGGTTTGCTCGAACACGACCGGCTCTTCGCTAGAAAAATCATCCGACTGGTCCTGCTCCGCCACCTTCACCTGCGCGTTGGATTTGATCTCAATCAATCGCCGCGCGGCCAGGCGGTAGGTGCGATCGGTTTCAAGCCACAGCCGCTGCCGGATCGCGCCCGGAACATCGTCGATTGGAAGCAGCGCGCCGGCGGTAAAGCGCGGCCGCTCGCCGCGAACAATATGGTAATTGTCGAGCTTCGGGCTGCCCACCCGCACAGTCACATCCAGCACCCGGCTATGGCCTTTGTCCCGGGACTGCAAGACGCCTGAGGCGGCCGAAATCACCTCAGTCTGTTCGTCGGTCACCGAGTACGCCATGAAATACGGTGCCGGGTCGGCCTTTTGTTTCAGAACTGAGAAGTTTCTCTGAAGCTCGTCCTGGAGGATCTGAGTCAGGGTCTGCGCCGGAGCAACGGCCGCGCAAACGGTGGTGAACAGCAACAGAAATCGCACGAACTTCAAGAATAACAGCAACCCCCAAAACCCACGCCTCCGCTGGGGAGTTCGTGAGTTTCGGGATGTGGTGTTTACGACGTCTATTTACTTGAAGTTCGCCTGCGCCTGCGTGTCCTTGGAGATGGTCACGCTGCAGGTTGGAGCAGTGCCGGAACACGCGCCAGCCCAGTTCACAAAATTGTGACCAGCCGGAGGCGTCGCGGTCAGCGTCACAATTGTTCCCTGAGGAAATTTAGCGGAACAATTGCTTCCACAGGCGATTTGCGTCGAGAAGGCTCCGGGCTGATCGCCAGTAACAGTCCCAGAGCCGCCGCGCCCAATCGACAACGTAAATACCGGCTTGAAGGTCGCAGTCACGTCAAGCTGATCATTCCCGTTCAGCCTGCAGTTCAGGTCCGCGCCATTGCAAGCTCCGCGCCAGCCGCTAAACAGGCCGCCCCCGGGGTTAGCAGTCAGCGTAACCGGAGTGTTCGCCGCAACAGTTGTCGTACAAGAGCCACCGCAGTTAATCTTGCCCACCGGCGCCAGTCACCGTGCCGTTGCCCACCTTGCTAACAGTGATCGAAGGAACGCCCACGTTCGCGGCAGCCATTTGCGAGCCGATGTAATCTCCCAGTTCGCTCGGGTCCGGCGCGCTGCAAGCCGGATCAATACACAGCGCCTGGTGAGTCAGCGGGCCGTACTTGCCGGCGTACTTCGCAAACTCATACCGGCGAACCACGGAGCGCGATGCATTCCCGAGTGACCCATGGCTGATCAGAACGCCGCTGTTCGGACTATGCGGATTGGTTTGCAGCAGTTTCCAGGCAGTCTCTACCAGCCCAGGATCTTGGGGAACGACCGGGTTGCCGCCGACCAGTTCATCGAGACCGACTTCGCGCGGCACTTCGGTTTTGTATACTTTCACCCACTTTGCTTCGCCGAAATGCGAGGAGGACGCGGCACTTCTATTCGAAAGACTACGTCCGGAGCCGCTCCGGGTTGTGGCGCCGGATTGATTGTGACAACCGGCGTGGGTATGGAAACATTTGTCCCGAATCGAATCAGTTGCCCGGGATTGGCCGGATCGGCAACCAGCCAGCGATACGCCACCGCCGCCGGATTTATGTAGATCGCGACCCCATAGTGGTCGCAGCCGTTGATGAGAGTGAGCACGCAGGAATGCCCGCCAGTTGGCGTGAAGGATGCCGGCACCTGAGTGGTAGCCATGAATTGTTGCGTAGAGGCGTTCCAGGCGCTCGTGTACCGGACGTAGACTCCTCCTTGGAACGGGACAATTGTGGGTCCACCATAGCGGGTGCTGCTGAAATAATAGGGTACTTGCGTGACGCCATCGAGCTCGATTTCAAACCCATGGGCATCCTGCCCTGTGTCGTTGTAAACGTCAAAGTTCGTGAGCGCGCCGAATAACGTAGTTTGAGCGTGCGACGCCATGGGCGCCGCAAGGATGGCAAGTGCGAGCGCGCTGCTCCTGGCAGATCTTCCGGCCGCGGATATTCTGTCAACAATTGGTGTCATTTGGTAATCCTTTTGCAAGTTGATTTTTGAACAGACTGGCCGCGCGCCAGTGTCGACCCCGGCACACAATTGCTGTTACTGAGACCTAAGACAACTACCGGGCTAGCGCGGAACAAGTAAAATCAAAATCCAGGTGTCTGTCGTACGCGATGTGTGCTTCGCCACTGTCCTGATTTTCGGGAGCGTGGCTTTCTGCTCCGATCGGGACGATCTCTCGCGAGCCTACGATTTTCAACGGCAGGGCTCGCTCAAACAAGCTCGGGGCATTTACGAATCCGTGATCTCCCGCCTTCGGTCCACCGGCGATTCGGTCGTGCTGGCTGGCGCTATCCGGAGGCTGAGCGAAGTCGATCTCGCTGAAGGCAAGTATGCGGACGCGCTGCATCATGCCTCCGAATGTGCGGCTCTTTCACACAAAATCGCCACCACTGCGATCGAAGTCGATTGCCTGTCTGTCATGGGGCGCGCTCAAATATTCTCGGGCGATTATCCCGGCGCTCTCGGCACCCACGAGCACGCGCTGGTCATTGCAAAGGCGGGAAATTCGACCGAAGATCAAATTGCTTTTTTGAATAACCTCGGAGGAATTTATTTCTTTCTGGGCCGCTACGGAGATGCCTATCGCTCCTATCTGGATGCTCAATCGCTGTTGCGCGGGCACGAAAGGGAAAGCTGGCACGGCCGCCGGCAGCAGCTCACGCTGGCCAACCTGGCAGCCCTATATCAGCAGCTTGGGCAGTACCAACAGGCTCTGGATTCGTATAGTCAGGTCCGTGCCATGGCCGCCACGATGCGCCCTGCCGAGCAGGCCATCCTGATGACGAATGTCGGCACTCTGTATCGCCGGTTGGGCGATCCGGTGAAAGCCATTGAAACTTACCGTCAAGCACAGCAGCTCTCGCAACCGGCCGAAATCGCGATGGTGAGATCGGCGTTGTGAGAAACACCGGCATCGCGCTTGCGTTGGACATGGGCGATCTGAAAAAGGCGCTTGACCAATTCAATACCGCGCTCGCGATGGCGACGCAATCCGGGAACCGCCGTCAAGCGGTGCAAGCGCATCTTTATCTTGGTGAGACTTTGTGGCGTCTGGGCCAAATGGAAAAGGCGCGCCAGGAGTTTGAAGCCGCGCTCGCCGGCGCCAGGGAGCTTAGGTCGAGTGAGGATGAATGGATGGCGCTGTACGGGCTGGGCCGCATCTTCGAAAAAGCCGGAGAGCAGCCGCAGGCGCTGGAGCACTATCGGAACGCCATGGCGACGATCGAATCCATCCGGTCTCGAATCGGAGCAGCGCCGTTGCAAGCCGGTTTCCTGGCCAATAAGCGGGATGTATACGACTCCATGATCGGCCTGCTGCTCGAGAGTGCCATTCCGCAGCCCGGCCTGGTGCTTCGAACGATCGAGGGAGCAAAGGCCCGCACCTTTCAGGACCGCATCAAAAAAGATCCCCTGAAGGACGCGACGATCGCGTCCGTTGCGGCCAGGCTCGATGCCGGCACGCTGCTGCTCGACCTCTGGATGGGCGGCGAAAAGTCGGCGGCAGTTTGGATTACCCGAAGCGGATCCGGGATTGCACGTTTGCAAGCTCCGAACACCGCCGAGTTGGAGTCCTTTGGAAATGAGCTGGCGAATGGCACGGGAGATGGCTGGCGCGCCGCGGCGGGTAGAATAAGCGACCGGCTCGTCGCGCCGCTCACTCAACAGTTAAGCGGCGCGAAGCAGTTGGTCATCGTTCCCGACGGCCCGTTGCAACGGATACCGTTCGAGGCATTGCCGGTATCCGGTTCGCCGCATTCTCCGCTGCTCATTGAAAAGCTCGCCGTGTCCTATGTTCCTTCGGTTTCAGCAATCAAACCGGCGGCCGCTTCCGCGGCGCGTTCCTTGTGGCCACCTTGGCGCCGGGAACTGGTAGCGTTCGCCGACCCCACGCTTCCACCATCCAAAGCAGATTCACTGGTCCGGAGCCGGCTAGTGAGTCTGCCCGCTTCGCGCGAGGAGGTTCGCTCCATCGCAAA
>JBPCOQ010000157.1:0-16121 GCA_051000095.1 Bryobacteraceae bacterium
TCAGGTGCCCTTGGGAAAACTGCACACCGAGCGCTGGGTTCCAGTGGACCAAGAGGCGCGCGCGGTGGTGGCCCGTCTGTCGTTCTTGCGCACTCTGCCCCCCTCCGCCGGGGAGTTCTTATTGCCCGTCCGAAGAGCCGCGCGGACCTCTTCGCCGGACTGCGCGCGGCTTTGCGTGGCGCCTGGGCCGCGGCTGGCATGAAAGGCGGGCTCCCTTTTTCCAGGCTTCATCGCCTAGAACAGAAAAGCTGGATCGAGGGGGAATGGCAGGAATCGACTGAAGGACGCCGCGTGCGGTCGTATGTGCTAACGCGCGATGGCAGACGGCAACTCGCGGTGGAGAAGGAGACTTGGGCGCGGATCGTACAAGCAATGACCACTCTCCTGGAGGCTGCGTAGTATGCGGGTTGCCAACAAGATCAAGCGGCTCTTCGGCAGCCTGCTCTGGAGGCATCAGGTCGAAGACACACTCGACGCCGAGTTACGCGCCTATGTGGAGGACCTGACCGATCGCAACCTCGTCAAGGGCATGCCTCACGAAGAAGCGCGGCGGCAGGCACGGGTGGAAGCGGGCGGCATCGAGGAGATCAAAGAGGAAGTCCGGGAGGCATGGCTCGGACAAGGGATCGAGACCACGTTTCAGGACATTCGATATGCGTGCCGCTCGTTGCTGCGGTCGCCGGGGTTTACGGCTGTCGTGATCGCGACGCTGGCACTTGGCATTGCCGCCAATTCTCACGATGTTCAACTTGATGCGCGCGGTGCTGTGGCGTCCGCTGCTTTATCCGGAGCCGAACCGGATTGTCGTGATTCAGGTAGACGCGCGCAATCGTTCCAACACGGGCGCAACCATGGGAGAAGTGCTCGATCTGAGAGAGCGCAGCCGCTCCTTCGAGCAGGTTTCGATGATCAATAGTGTCGATGCGAACCTCGAATACGCGGGCGAAATGGAGCACGTCGCGGCGGCGAGTGTTTCCGACGACCTTCTTCCGCTGCTTGGCGCACGCCCTGCACTGGGACGGACGCTCGATTCACGCGTCGACGCGGGCAAGGAGCAGGTTTTCGCGATTCTGATCAGCGACGAGTTGTGGCGCCGCCGGTTTTCCGGCGACCCCGGGGTAATCGGGAAAGCCATGCGTATCAACAATCTCGAAATACAGATCGCCGGCGTGCTGACTCCCCGGTTTCGTCTATTTCTGCCGCCTTCCGTGGATGCTATGGAGCAGATCGATGTATGGCTCCCCTCTCACATCGGCACAACTCGCCAGGACCGCGGCGTCCCAATCGTAGCGCGGCTCAGGCCCGGCGTCACGCTCGATCAGGCGAACGCCGAGCTGCAAACGCTCGCGGCGCAATTCGAGCATGAGTACCCGGATTTCTATTCCGGCGGTAAAGGATGGCAAGCATCGCCATCTGATCGCGGACCCGGCCCAAGAGTCCGCTTCACTGCCCGGCTGCTGCATGATGAGATGACGCGCGACGCCCGGCCGGCGCTGTTTCTTCTGTCGGGCGCGGTGGGGTTTGTGCTCCTGATTGCCTGCGTGAACGTCGCCAATCTGATGCTGGCGCGGGGTTCGGCGCGGCAGCGCGAGTTAGAGATCCGGCGGGCGCTGGGCGCGGGGAGAATCCGAATCATCCGGCAGCTCCTTACGGAAAGCCTCGTGCTCGCGGCGGCGGCGGCGGCCATCGGACTGTTCTGCGCGCACTTCGGGCTCCAAGCGATCGGGCGTCTGAGCGCCTCTCACATCCCTTTGCAATCGAGAATCGGAATGGACGCGCCAGTTGCGCTGTTCGCCGTAGTGCTATCGGTGGTGACTAGCATGCTCTTTGGGTTGCTGCCGGCATGCAGTCTCGCATCGGGCAAGACGGGCCATCCACTACGCGCGGGCCGTTCGGAAACGGGGGGATCCGGCGCGCGAAGACTGCAGCGGACCCTGTGGTGGCGGAAGTTGCGCTGTCGATTGTGCCGCTGGCCTGCGGACGCCTGATGCTGCGGTCGTTTCTGAATCTGATGCATTCGCCTCTCGGGTTTGATCCGGCCAACGTCGTGACCGCCAAGGTGCCGGTCAACCTCAAGAGATACCCGCAAACGGAGCAGCAATGGGCGTGGCTGCGCGACGTGCTCGATCGAGTACGCGCGCTTCCTGGAGTACAGTCGGTGAGCGCCGCGAGTCCGCTGCCACTCGCGGCCAATCAGGAGAAGCGCCGGGTGGGGCGCGCCGACCAGCCGGACGCTCCGCCGATCCTTACTACACAGCAAGGCGTCATTCCCGGATACCTGGGCGTGCTCGGAACGCCGCTGCGTGAGGGCCGCGACTTCACAGACGACGATATTTCACCGGGTCGCAACGTAGCGATTATTGATGAGCGCCTGGCAAAGCGGCTGTGGCCGGAGGGAGCGATCGGGAAACGCTTCGCCGTTTGAACGAAGCCGCGCGGCGGAGGCTGCGCGTGGGGTAAGAGAGCGGCATTCCGCTGCTGAGAGGAATAGTGTGGGTCATAAGGAGGTCCCTTGTGACCCAACTTCGAAAAATGATGCTGGAAGAGCTCCAGCGTCGTAATTACTCCCAGACTACCGTAAACAGCTACCTGAAGATTGTGGAAGAGTTCGCCCGGTATTTCCATCGCCCTCCAGACCAGCTAGGGAAGGAACAGATCCGTGCCTATCAGGTGCATCTACTGAAGGAGAGGAAACTGGGCGATGGCTCTGTCCGCAGTGTGGCGGCGTGATGATCCTCATCGAAAAGCTCACGCCCCAACAGATCCTCCGGAGATCCCTTCAGCGGGAGAGCTTCATTGATACCTCTTAGCCGATACCCATCGCCAAAACACTCGCTTGCTCCGGCACGCACAACGGAGGTGTGCGTCAACGCTTTCAGCTACGCCAAAACAGACCGGAAATCCGGATCGCAACCGCGGTCAGCGATCTTTCGCCACCCATCATCGCTCGCTCGACAGCGACTTGAACCTTTCTCCGGTACCCGACTCGTCATGCCCGAACCATACAACTCGATTCAACACCCATAGCCCTGCCGCGTCCGCCGCAAACGCGGGCGCCTTCCTTCAAACGTCTCTATCCGAAGTGACCCGGCCGTCAGGATTACGCCGCTCCCCAAATAATCACGCGCCGGGTCACTCCAGATAGAGTCCTAGCGTTTCGGGCGTTCTATTGTGAAAAAGATTCGTCAACTCCCGGATGCAACATCATCCAGCACATAGCCACTGCGGATGGCGGTACGGTCACTTGTACGAGACTACGCGCCCAAGTGGAAAGTTTTCCGATTCGACGACAATCCTGGGTTCAGCTTAATTGCGCCTTTTCACGATTACGTGCGAACTTCGCATGGTGTTCCGAGAGGGTCGTCAGCCACGATCTTCACTGCACGGCGACCGTGACTTCGTTGCTGGAGCGGCCCAGGAAACTTAAAAGGACTGGAGTCGCAGGCCCGGACGCGATGCCATGGGGCACACTGAGATTTACCTGGTAATAGCCCGGATAACCGGGAGCGGGACCGAAATAGAGGACCTGGGCTATCTTGCCGCCGACCACTACCCGCGGAGCAACAACACTGTTTTTGCTAAGATTCGCTGTGTACATGGAAAGCGCTTCACCTGCAATTGCAGGATTGCTGACCGAAACAATAGCTCCCGTAGTGGAGTGCCAGATCGTGCCCTGCCCCTGGCCGTCGCCGGAACGGGAGAACAGAACGGGCGCGGGAATCACCGAGGCCGGCGTATAGAGTTCGGCGCTGGAAAGGACACTGGTATCCTGGCAACAGTCATATTGCCGGTTGCACTGAAGGTACCTGTAGACGGGTCGAAAAGTTCCGCGCTTGCCGACGCGCTAGCAAGGCTAGAGGTGACGCCACCCGCGATCAAGACGTGGCCGTCAGGGAGCAGCGTGGCGGTGTGCCAAGCCCGTGACATTGTCATATTACGGGTCGCGGTGAAGGTGCCTCCTGTTTGTGCCATGGCTATGGAAGCGTCGTAGCTTGCCGCTCCCAAGAAAAGTAGCGGAACAACAAAACTGGCTTTCATGGCCCGTCTCCCAAATCCCATCGCAGATTGCATCACATCAAACAGTATAAGTACAAAACGCGGGTTTCCATGAAACAGGAGCACTGCTCCCGCGGGCTTTGCCGCTAATTCTAGCTTCCGCGGCATCTTCGCGGCTTCCAGAAGGTCCGGATGAGCAGCCATGTCGGCGTCTTTCATCCGGTGAAACCTGCTCAGCACATCGGACGGCACAAGGCTCGCAAAGCCCTCCCCCGTCTGCTTGGCGGGAGTAATATCGGGAACTAAAGATTGAATTCGCCGCGCGTTTTTCAGTGCTCGTGTTGCGCAGAGTCGAGTCATTTTGGCTACGTAGTATAACTTCGTCACGGGCCCGCCCGTTTGAACTATTTTGACTGTCAAAGCAAGAACAAGTTCTGCGCCTGCAATAGCAGCTTCTGAAAATCATGATGTAGTGTAGACCTACCCTCTTGTAAGTAGGATCGTCTCATGACATGCTCAGCTCAGAATGTTTTTGCGGCCAAACCACCGCGGTAAGGACGGCAAGGATCACACCTATTGGTCGCTGGTGGAAACGGTGCGCACGCCCGATGGTCCGCGCCTGAAGACGCTCTGCTATCTCGGTGAGCTCAACAGTTCGGCGGAGGCGCGCTGGCTGAGGACGGTGGAGGTCTTTAATGAACAGGGCGAAGCACAGCAACTGAAGCTGTTCCCCTCGCAAGTGGAACCGCCGCCGGATGCCGGTTGCGGCCCTACCGGGATCCTCAGGTAGCTCGGGTGCTGGTGAGCAAGGTACGTCTGGAAAGGGCACGGCAGTTCGGGGCCTGTTATCTGGGCCTGGAACTGTGGAAACGCCTGGAACTGGATAGGTTCTTCGAAACGGCTCTGGATGATGCTCCCGCCGATGTGCCATGGTCGCGCGTGACGGCGCTGCTGGCGATCAATCGGCTGTGCGCGCCGGGCAGCGAACTGGCCGTCGAACAGCGCTGGTATCCCTCGACGGCGCTCGACGATCTGTTGGCCTTCGAGGAAGGCAAAATTAACGACACCGGCTTGTATCGGTGCCTGGATCGCATCCTACCGCATAAGACGAAGCTGGAACGGCATCTGAAAGATCGTTACGGGGCATTGTTCGGGGCCGAGTTCGAGGTGTTGCTTTACGATCTGACGAGCACCTATGTGGAGGGGGCGGCGGAGAAGAATCCCATGCCGGTTGCGGCCCGTACCGGGATGCGCCGTGGTTATTCACGGGATCATCGCCCCGATTGCGAGCAGCTGGTGATCGCGCTGCGGTTTGGAGGGTCAGCAGCACTCAAGATAGCCAGGCCACCGTGCGGTTGGATGAGGAACTCGAGGGGTGGCGCACCCGGCCAATCGGCGAGATCTCTTATCTTCTCCTGGATGCCCGTTATGAGAAGATTCGGCACGGCGGCTCGGTTGTGAGCTGCGCGGTGTTAATCGCGGCGGCATTACGCCGGAAGGCCAGCGGATTGTACTGGGAGTGAGTGTGTCATTGAACGAGGCCGAGATCCACTTGCGCAATTTTATAGGCAATCTGCAGGACCGCGGTATGCACGGCGTCGGCATGGTGGTCAGCGATAATCATGCTGGGCGGAAGGCGGCGCGGGAAGCGCGGCTTTTCGGCGTACCCTGGCAACGCTGCCAGTTTCACTTGCAACAGAACGCGCAAAAGTATGTGCCTCGCGCGCATTTGCGAACACAAGCCGCTGCCGACCTACGAGCCATCTTCAACGCCCCCGATCGCAGTGAAGCCGAACGCCTTCTTGCATTGGCTATTAAGAAATACGCCGATAAGGCACCACCTTTCCACTGGATGGAAACCAATGTCCCGGAGGGCCTCACCGTTTTCGAACTACCAACTGCACACCGACGCCGGCTGCGAACCTCCAACGTGCTCGAAAGGCTCAACAAAGAGATCAAGCGCCGTACCAGGTTGCCACGCTATTCCCCAACGAGGCTGCCTTATTGCGACTGTTAGCGCAATCCTGGCTGAAGTTACAGAAGAGTGGGAACCGAAAAGATCTACCTGCGAATGGAAGACAGCGAACCGCCGGAGCGGGAAACATGAATTTACAGAAAAGGATTTGCTTTATCTTTGTGTTCTCGCCCCGCGAGTATTTTCGCATCCATTCGCCAACGTCCGGCGTGGGTGGGCCCTACGCTTTACAGCCATTGTCCTGATGCTGGTGACCTGGGCTATGTTGCCTTACACGATTCGAACCATGGACGTGGCATTGCCGGTTTCGCTGCCTAGCGCTCAACTCGACACGGCCCGAAGCCAAGTCGAAACCGGCAGCGCATCATGTAAGTGTCTTCTCCGTTTTGCCATCTCTGCAGACGTTCCTGGTTCTGCCCATTCGCGGGTTGAACACTATTTCGAGTCCCTTTGATTTGCAGGTGCCACTAGGGATCAACCTGTTTTTTCGCAACGTATCTCCAGCTTTAGGAGCGCTGCTCAACGCTGTGAATATCTACGAAGCACTCCTGATTTGTTTTCTGGTAATCGGCCACCTTCGCTGTTCGGCTGTTCTCGGCGGTCTGCCATCATGATCGCCGGGATTTATTGGGGCCTTGTGACCGGTTTCATAATTGCTTTAACGATTCTGGCGTATGATCTTAGAGCACCTGTCAAACAGTAAAGGGCCTATGCAGCAACGATTTGCGGTTCAGGACGACTCTGCTGGATGAATAATTGGATGTCTAAGATTAAGGGGATACCGATCATAAAGGAGCCACTGCGCGGGGTTGTTAAATTACGCTGTTTTTCCTCGCATTCGTGTTCTGTTTGGCGCGCTTGAAACCCACATTCCTATACGGTGGGCATTGCGTGTTGCGTACGTGTTCGCGGGTGGTTGCCTGTTCATGACTGGGATTGGCCTGTACCAGCGGCAATCGAAGTAACCAGCCCCTTCAACTTCGCGTTGTCCTGCCTGCGAATCTGCCACGGCACGGCAATGCGCCGTACTCTTCAACGATACGGTCATAAACACATTTTATGGGACTTCCCTCTTGCATTTGCCAAACTTCTGCTTTACTCTGGATTCAATGATCATTCTGGCGAGGGAAGTTCGAAGCGCCACGGCCTCACCGGGCCGGGCGGCGGCTTCGCTTACCACGCCGTTTGATCGCATTTCGAACCTTGTTGGCATCAACATTATCATTCAGGTGGCCGTACCCGGCCCCGCCTGAGTGGAATTCGGAAGTGAAGTTCTGAAGGCCATCGGCGGAAACAAACCGCTCGATGGCCTTTTTGATTTAGGAGACTCGTACGTGTCAGCCACAGCCACTGCCCCGGTCATGAGCGGGGCCCAAATTCTCCTTGAGTGCCTGGTCCGCGAGGATGTCGACATTATCTTCGGCTACCCCGGCGGCGTCACCTTGCCGCTTTACGATGCCATGTACGACCACCCCATCCGGCACGTCCTGGTTCGGCACGAACAGAACGCCTGTTTTGCGGCGGAAGGCTACGCCCGGTCCACCGGCCGCGTCGGAGTCTGCTGCGCAACCTCTGGACCCGGCGCGACGAACCTGGTCACCGGCCTGGTCGACGCCATGATGGACTCGATTCCCGTAGTCGCACTCACCGGGCAGGTATCGACCAAGCTGATCGGCAGCGACGCTTTCCAGGAGGCCGACACCTTCGGGATCACGCGCTCTTGCACCAAGCACAATTTCCTGGTCAAGAACATTGCCGACCTGCCGCAGGTCATCCACGAAGCTTTTTATATCGCCGCGAGCGGCCGGCCCGGCCCGGTGCTGGTGGATATTCCCAAGGACGTGTTTCAGGCACAGTCCAACTACTCGCCCGTTTCCGCCATTCACCTGCCTGGCTACAAAGTGTTCACGGAAGGCCACACCGGCCAGATCCGGCGCGCGGCGCAAATGATGTGGGATGCGCAGCGGCCTTTCGTCTATGCCGGCGGCGGCATCATCGCGGCCAATGCTTCAGGAGAGCTTCGCGAGCTGGTCGAGATCTTGAATGCCCCGGCCGTCACCACCCTGATGGGTTTGGGCGGGCTGCCATCGGAGCATGCTGATTTTGTCAGCATGCCGGGCATGCACGGAAGCTACGCGGCCAATATGGGCATGAGCGGCGCCGATCTGCTGATCGCGTTGGGCGTGCGTTTCGACGATCGCGTGACCGGACGCCTGGCTGCCTTCGCGCCGAATGCCAAGGTGATTCACGTCGACATCGACCCGGCGGAAATCGGCAAAATACGCACCGCTGAGCTGCCGATCGTCGGCGATGTGAAACGTGTTCTCGAGAAGCTGAACAAACATCTACGGGAGCTGGCGCCTTCGCATCAGGAGAAAAACCGCTCGTCCCGCGAAGGCTGGTGGCGCCAGATCCGCGCCTGGAAGGACGAGCACCCGCTTACCCCGGAGTCCTCAACAACCGAGATCAAGCCGCAACACCTGATGCGCGAGATCGACCGCCTCTCCGGTGGCGAGGCCATCGTCGCTTCCGATGTCGGACAACATCAGATGTGGGCCGCGCAGTTTATCCGCTTCAATCATCCGCGGCTTTGGCTCAACTCCGGAGGACTCGGCTCCATGGGCTTCGGCCTGCCTGCTGCAATCGGCGCGCAGTTTGCGCGGCCGGACAAGCTGGTCTTCGCGATCGTCGGCGATGGCGGCTTTCAGATGTCGATTCCGGAGCTGGCCACCATCGCCAATCACGGTCTGCCCATCAAGATCATCGTCATGAACAACGGGTACCTCGGCATGGTGCGGCAATGGCAGGAGCTGTTCTACAACAACCGCCTCTCGCAGGTCGAGCTCAACTCATTCCCGGATCCCGAGAAATTGGCGGGCGCTTACGGCTTTACAGGCCGCACGGTCGAGAGCCCGCATGACTTGGAGGCCGCTCTGAAGGCTGCTGTCGATGAGCCCGGTCCGTACCTTTTGAATGTCAAGGTTGCGGCTTACGAAAACGTCTATCCGATGGTGCCCTCCGGCGGAGCTATTAATGAGATGGTTCTAGGACCACAACAACCGGTGACTGCCTAACAAGGACAACACAGGCAAGAATGCCTGTGCTACTTATGCTTCAGATCATCTCCCTTCTTGTTGAAAATAAGCCCGGCGCACTGATGCGCGTTACTGGCTTGCTCACCTCGCGCGGCTATAACATTGAAAGCCTTACGGTTGCACGCACGCTCGATCCAACCTTGTCCCGCATGAGCATCGTCGTCGATGTCGAGCCGCAACTGCGCGCGCAGGTAATCAAGCAAATGAACAAGCTGGTCAACGTGCTTCAGGCCATTGATCTGAGCGACTCCCCCGCAGTTTGCCGTGAAATGGCGCTCCTCCGCGCGAGAACTACACAAATCAACCACCCCCTCATTCTCAAGGAGGCTGAAGCCTTCGGCGCCCGCATCATCGACTCTTCCACTGAGGGGTTCGCGCTCGAAGCAACCGGCGATACCGCCAAGCTCGACGAGTTCATCGACCTCATGCGCACGTACGGCGAGGTGGAAGTAACAAGATCTGGTACTGTGGCTGTTTCGCTCGAGGCCAAGCGTCTGAAGCTGTCGGCGCCTATACCGAAAGCCATGCCGATCTCGGCCCAACCGATTTTTGATCCCGTGAAGAACTAATGGACTAACTATGGCAAAACGCTACTACGAAAAAGACGGAAATCTCAACAACATTCAAGACAAGACGGTTGCGATCATCGGCTACGGCAGCCAGGGACACGCCCACGCGCTCAATCTGCGCGACAGCGGCGTCAAAGTGGTTGTCGGGCTGTATCCCGGAAGCAAGAGCACGGCCAAAGCGGAAGCCGCCGGCCTGAGGGTGCTTACCGTTCCCGACGCGGCGAAGGCGGCCGACACGACGATGATCCTGGTTTCGGATCACATCCAGGGGGATCTCTACAACCAGGAGATCGCGCCGCACATGAGGGCAGGGAAGACACTCATGTTCGCGCACGGTTTCAATATCCACTTCGGGCAGATTCAGCCTCCTGCGGAGATCGACGTCACGATGATTGCGCCCAAGGCGCCCGGGCACCGGGTGAGGGAGCTGTTTACCGAAGGGGTTGGGGTTCCGGCGCTGCTTGCCATTCACCAGGACGCCTCCGGCCAGGCGATGAAAAACGCGCTGGCGTACGCGCTCGCGCTAGGTTGTCTGAAAGCGGGAGTGATCGAGACCACGTTTAAGGAAGAGACCGAGAGCGATCTGTTCGGCGAGCAGACAGTGCTCTGCGGCGGCGTAAGCGAGCTGATCCGCGCGGGATTTGAAACCTTGGTCGAAGCTGGCTATGCGCCGGAGATCGCTTACTTCGAATGTCTGCACGAGCTCAAGCTAATTGTCGATCTCATTTATGAGGGCGGTTTGGGGTACATGCGGTACTCCGTCTCCGACACGGCCGAGTACGGGGATTATACCCGCGGATCTCGCATCGTAACGGAGCAGACCCGGGCCGAAATGCGCAAGATCCTATCGGAGATACAGTCGGGTCAGTTCGCCAAAGAGTGGATGGATGAGAACCGCTCGGGCCGGCACGGTTTCTTAGCAATGCGCGAGAAGGCCGCCGATCAGAAAATTGAAACCATCGGCCGCGAGCTGCGCGAAATGATGACTTTCCTGAAAAAGAAAGCCGCCTCAACTACACAATAAGATGAGAATTCAAACCTTCGACACCACCTTACGCGACGGCACCCAGGGCGAAGCCGTCTCCTTCTCAGTCGATGACAAACTAGCCATCGCGAAGAAACTGGACGAACTGGGCATCGACTATATCGAGGGCGGCTGGCCCGGCTCCAACCCCAAAGACCGCGAGTTCTTCAGCCGCGCCAAAGATTTAAAACTCCGCCACGCCAAATTAACAGCCTTCGGCTCGACGCGCTTCGCAAAAAACACCGTCGATCGCGACCCAAACGTCCGCGCCCTGCTCGAAGCGGGCACCGAGGCCATCACGATTTTCGGCAAGAGCTGGGACCTGCACACGCGCATGGCGCTAGGGGTCACCGAAGAAGAAAATCTCCAATTGATCTCCGAGACCGTAAAGCACCTCAAGGATCACGGCCGTGAATTGATCTACGATGCCGAGCATTTCTTCGACGGATACACCGCCAACCCCGAATTTGCGCTGCGCACTCTAGAGGCAGCCAAATCAGGCGGAGCTGACATATTAGTGTTGTGCGACACCAACGGTGGCACAATCACGCAACGTCTGGTCGAGATCGTCGCTGAAGTGCGCAAGCGCTTCGAGGGCATTCTTGGCATTCACACCCACAACGATTCAGACGTCGCCGTTGCGAACGCAATTGCCGCGGTGGAAGCCGGCTGCACGCACGTCCAAGGCTGCATGAACGGCTACGGCGAACGATGCGGCAACGCAAATCTGTGTTCGATCATCGCGAATCTTGAGTTGAAGCTCGGGCACACCACCATCGGACGGGAGAACCTGAATCACCTGACCGCAACGGCCCGGTACGTCGCCGAGCTGGCGAATCTCCCCTTACGCAACGACCAACCCTATGTAGGCCGGAGCGCGTTCGCCCACAAGGGCGGCGTGCACGTCAGCGCAGTCCTAAAGGACGCCTCGACCTACGAGCATGTGGCACCCGAGAGTGTCGGCAATCGCCAGCGGGTTCTGTTGAGCGATTTGTCAGGGCGAGGTAACGTTCTCTATAAGCTGAAACAGCATGGTCTTGAAGACCGGCTTGATTCCGAAGCGCGGCGTCAACTGCTCGACCGCATCAAGGATCTCGAATACCAAGGCTATGAGCTCGAAGCGGCGGAAGGCACATTCGAGTTGCTCGTGCGCGAAGCGCTGCGTCCCGGCATCAATCTTTTCGAAGTGGTCGGCTTCGAAGTGACGACCAAGATGGGCGGCGCCACTACCGCAACCGTAACGATGACGGTCAACGATTCGGTACACTCCGCCACTGCTAACGGTCATGGGCCGATGAATGCTCTCGACCTCTGTCTGCGCCAATGTCTCGCTTCCGTTTATCCCAAGATCGCGGAGGTGCGGCTCACCGACTACAAAGTCCGCGTCCTCGAGCCGAAAAAGGGTACGGCGGCCAAGGTGAGGGTCCTGGTCGAATGGTCGGACCATCGCCGGAGCTGGGCCACGGTGGGAGTCTCCGACAACGTGATCGAGGCCAGTTGGCGAGCCTTGGTGGATGCAATCCGCCTGGAGCTGATGCGCCTGACAGAGCAGGACGAAAGCATCGAGCGAGCCGTGGAAGATTACTGCTGGGGCGTCTAGCTATTCGGCCGGGCAAAAGACCGGATTGAAAACCTCAGGGGGCTTCATCTAAGTGCAACACCCGCTTGCGGGCAGGCAGGCAAGAATGCCTGTGCCACGCCAAGTTTCAATTTCCAGGCTTTAAGTACGGAGCCGGGATTGGCAGACTGAAGCCGCGAGCAGCCCGCTTCCCGGAAGCCCAACGCGGTATCGAGGCTGTCCAAGTTCAGAGTGCATGCGAGCTTCACCTTCTCTCGCGCGTAGCTCTTCAGCAGCGCCACATCCTCCATAGTCGATGACGCAAGATAATCGGCGCCCGTTCGCTTGGCAATCCGGCACGCAACAATCTTCAATTCTTCATTCAGGCGCTCGCTCTCGAGGGCTACCTTCAGCAGCGCGCCCGACCCATGACACGCATCCGCCATCTGCAACAGTTCGGTTTCGAGATACTGAAACTGCCGCGAAACCAGCTTGCCGGTATTCATTACGGTGTCAATCTCTTTGGCCCCGCGCCGCAAAGCGTCTCGAGCGGCAAACAGTTTGGCTGCCGTGGTCGAATAACCGTACGGCGCGTCGATCACAGCCCCTAAGACAACCTGTGATCCTCGTAGCCAATTCACCACCAGATCGAGATCTGAGGGACGCACCAGCACCGCGGCGATTCCGTATTGCTTGGCCAGCTCGCAACCAGCCGCCACATCGGATTCGGATAACTCGGGCGCGACCAGCGATTGTTCCATCATCTGAGCCAGATCTTCATACTTGGCCGGCTCCGGTTTGTGTTCGATTATCTCGTGCATACTTCCACTGCTTCCGGATCGGCTGAAAACTGCGCCGGCTCTCTCAAGTGGCCTGACCAATTCGCCCAGGCCCAGTACACCGCCGTCATCGAGCTGAGCACGCCCGACACCGCCCCGATTGTGCGCGGACTATAGTGCTGCGAGGCGATTCCAGCCCCCATCATCGATAGCATCATCACCGACCATTGCATCGTTTCGATGGTCGCGAATACCCGTCCGCGGAACTCGTCCGAAACATGTTTCAGCAATTGCGTAAAATTCAGAACCGAGCTCACCGCGACCGAAGCGCGAGAAATTCCCAGGAAAATCAAAGCCACCCAGAACTGTTTCATCTGGCTGAACACCACGTACGAGCTGCCGTGGATGACATAAACGATAAATATGGTTAGTTTATAGCCGCGGAAACCGATTCGTTTCCCGAGCCAGTGCGCGAAAGTGCCGCCCACCAGCAGCCCGGCTCCGGCAGACGCCCACAGCACTCCGATTCCAGCGGGGCCGCGGTGAAATACAATGTCGCCAAACAGAGTGAACAGGATCTGCGCGGCGCCTCCGCCGGTTGCCCATCCCACTCCCACCAGAGCAAGCGCGAAGAGAAAAGGCGTGGAGCGCATATACCGCAATCCATCTATATATTCGTGCCAGGGACGCACCACATCGGTCTCGTTCAAGTCCGCTCTTTTCGCGCGGAAACTCCCGCCTGGCAATCGCAGCCTCGAAATGCAAGCCGCTGAAAACAGAAACGACAGCGCGTTGAACACGAACGCCCATTTAAAGCCGAACTGCATCACGCTGACGCCGCCCAGAAAAGTCCCGATGGTAAGGGTGGTCCATTGCGTGGTCTGGGTCAGTGAGTTCGCGGTGTGCAACTCTTCGGGGTCCGCAATTGCAGGCAGGATGGCCGAACGCCCGCTAGTGAAGAACGGCGAAGCCACCATTAGCAATGCGCTGAGGAGATATAACATGGAGTTGCTGTTCTGTTTTAATGCAAAGATAAAGCCCAAGGCCACGACGCCGCGTACCAGGTCGCTTGCGATCATCACGCGCTTGCGATCCAGGCGATCCAGCAGCACGCCGGCGAATGGCCCAACCAGCATCGCCGGAATCGCACGCGCCAGCATCACGCCGGTCACCACCATCCCGGATTTGGTGTTCGCCAACACCAGGCTGAACACGGCGATATTGTTGAAGTGGTCGCCAATTTCGCTAACCACCTGGCCGGACCACATGCGGCGGTAGTTGGCGTTCCGGCCGAGGAGATTGAGGAAGTCGTTCATTCGGCGGCGTTCGATTTCGGGACTAGGTTCGTTCGGTAAGTGCGCTTCATCGCGCGGGATCTTCGAGACAAGGTAGTGATGAGATTTCGGCTCCTGTATCTATTATGGAACGGGCTTTCTAGCGGGGGTGGGGTAAGTTGTTAAGGGAGTAGGAAAAAATTCTTGTGACCGGGTTTTGGGAAAACGGTTTTCGGGGAAAAGCATGATTTGCCGCGAATGACCGCTTGCCGCAACGTGAGGGTTGTGACTGTTTTGCTGGGGATTGAGGGAAATGCCGCGCGAGTGTATTTTTCGTCATTTCACGGCATGTTGAAAGCGGAAGATGAGGGGGCGGCCCCGGCATCCTTCCGGTTCGATTTCGGAGGCCGTAACCGGCGGCCTCCGCGCGATCCGGTGAATGCGTTGTTGTCGCTGGCGTATAGTTTGCTGGCCAAGGATTTCACTGTCACTTGTTATGCGGTGGGATTTGATCCCTATCTGGGGTTTTATCACCGGCCTCGATTTGGGCGGCCAGCGCTGGCGCTGGATCTGATGGAGCCGTTCCGGCCCCTGATCGCGGACTCGGCCGTGCTTACCGCGATTAACACGCGGATGGTGACGGAGAAAGATTTTGTGCAGGCGGGAAACTCAGTAGCGCTGACTGCCACGGGCCGCAAGGGGTTTTTCCGGGCGTACGAAATGCGAATGGATACGCTGATCACGCATCCGATGTTCGAGTACCGGGTTAGCTACCGTAGGCTGCTGGAAATCGAGGCAAGGCTGCTGGCGCGGGTCGTGACCGGGGAAGTGGGATCGTATCGAGCGTTTACGACGCGCTAAGGCTGCGAGCGGCGAGTTGGTGCGCGGATGGCGGAGAGCGCTCGATGGCGGCAAGAGACTGAATCGTATGGATTTGGATATAAGATGGAATGCTGGCGGTGGGTTGACGTCGGCGGAATTGGGGAGCCGCTCGAAAAGGGTGGCGCAGGTCATTGAAAACCGAATATGATAGGGGCTTGGCGTTTCCGCGATCAATTGATCGCGGCCTCATTGAAGCGGCTCTGGGAGCCTCACCAGCGATGCCGGATCCTCTGTTTCCGCGATCAATTGATCGCGGCCTCATTGAAGCCTGTTAATAATGTTGGTTATGTGCGTCCGTCTTGCTGGTTTCCGCGATCAATTGATCGCGGCCTCATTGAAGCCATTAGGGCTAGTCGCCGTAGCCTGCGTCTTGTGGTGTTTCCGCGATCAATTGATCGCGGCCTCATTGAAGCTGGACATTACCGCTGATGTACTTACCGACATGAGCGAGGTTTCCGCGATCAATTGATCGCGGCCTCATTGAAGCCCGATACTGGCGTTCGCTTGGGTACTCATGCGGATCGTTTCCGCGATCAATTGATCGCGGCCTCATTGAAGCGCCCCGCTCATTGTGTTCCTTGGGCTTGTATTCCCTTTTCCGCGATCAATTGATCGCGGCCTCATTGAAGCTTGAGGTAACTTCCGCAACAAGGGAGGTAACGGCCAAGTTTCCGCGATCAATTGATCGCGGCCTCATTGAAGCCAGACGGCCATTCACGTACGAACCGCCACATCCACAGTCTCCGTGATCACTTGATCCTGGCCGCATTGAAGCAAGGTGATTACGGGGACTGATCCAACTGGCGCAGTAGTTTCCGCGATCAATTGATCGCGGCCTCATTGAAGCTAGCCTGTACCTACGTAGGCAAGGCATGCCCCCTCAGTTTCCGCGATCAATTGATCGCGGCCTCATTGAAGCTTGACCGTCTGTCCTAAGTTCATCAACTTGGACATGGTTTCCGCGATCCA
>JBPCOQ010000172.1:0-5603 GCA_051000095.1 Bryobacteraceae bacterium
TGGCTTCAAAAAAGAGACGCGTCTCACGGTGCTCTCAACATCACCGAACCCCGTGTTTATGGGGCCTTGCCAGCATCCAGGGAACGCTCTCCTGGAAATGTTACCCACAGATTCCTCGGACGAGGCAGAAAGTAAGACCACGGGCAAACGTCCATCCAAACCACGTTCCAAGCCGTATATGACCTTCCGTCAAGCATTTGATCCAAACGCAAAATGATCGCCGCCCTTGTACTTGTACTCAACGCCGCTTGAGCGTTTCTACGAAACGCGCGTGCTCTTCCGATCGAAGGCCTTGTTCGAGTACCGTGCGCAACCGCTTGGAATCCCGCTTCCAGAACGCCGCCGCATCGATCCACAAACCGGGAAACACCCGCGATCGGAAGACGCCGTCCGGATCGGGCGGCATCAACCTATAGCTGCCCTCTGCGAGAATCCGCCATTCGATGCGCTGTTCCTCAATCAACGCAGCCACGTATTCTTGCACTTCGGCACGCTGATACAGGGCCAGCTTTGGCCCGAGATCGTATGTCCGGCTCGATTTTGCGATTTCGATGGCTAACTCGGGGGCGCCCGTCATAAGATCCTTTACCTCTCCCGTTCGTCCTCCCGATTCGGGCAGGATGTACAATGCCACATCCGGCTGCGGGGCGCTCTCAAGCATGAGCCAAGTCGCATTTGGAAGCCAATCACATCCGGGCGTTTCTTCCGCGTAATGACCGAGTATGGAATGAAAGCGTCCGTCCGAACTGGCATGCGTTCGAGACACGGGAGACGCCATATACACTACTCCATCAATCAACTCGGCATTCTTGACCTCGGGCATCCGCTCCCAGCGTGCGAGAAACTCTTCTCGCGACATTCTGTCACCCGTCTCAAATAGGAGAGGATAAGCATCGAGCATGTGGGCCATCAGCGCGTCACCTGCCACCATTTTACATTCGTACTAGTTCGCCCCGACTTCCTGCAGCTCGAGCAGCTTTGGCTGGGCTGGCTCGGCGGGCTGGAACCGCACCGAGACAAGCTTCGATACGCCCGGCTCCTGCATCGTGACACCATACAGCGATTGCCCGGCTTCCATGGTGCGCTTGGCATGCGTGATCACGATGAATTGAGTCTGGCCCGCCATCTGTTTCAGCAACCGGGTGAGGCGCTCGATGTTTGGCTCGTCGAGCGGGGCATCCACCTCATCCAGGATGCAGAATGGGCTCGGCTGGTATTGGAAGATCGCCATCAGGAGCGCCATTGCCGTCAGCGATTTCTCGCCGCCCGAGAGCAGCAGCACGCTTTGCAGTTTTTTGCCGGGAGGAGAGGCCACGATATCGATCCCCGATTCGGACGCGTTTCCCTCGTCGGTGAGCCGCATCTCTCCGATACCCCCACCGAACAGCGTTTTGAACATCTCGCGGAAATTGGCATTGATCGCCTCATAGGCTTGGATAAAGCGCTTGCGCGATTCGACGTCGATCTCCTGAATCGCGCGCTCGGTATCGCGTATGGAATCGAGCAGATCCTGCCGTTGCGCATTCAGGAAATCGTAGCGCTGCTGGGCTTCCTGGAACTCTTCGAGCGCCTGTGGATTCACCGGACCCAGCGCTTCGATGCGCGCCCGCACTTCCTGATACCTTTGCTCGGCTTCGGCGAGGCCCGTCTCGTCGAGCACGGTCTCTTCCCCTTGCGCCAGTTCTTCGAGCGGTGCGTTCAGCTCCTTGCGGCTGGTCTCGTCGAGGTACTTCAATTCCGCCTGGCGCTTTACTAGCTCCAGCTCGATTTGCGAACGTTTTTCCTGCGCGGCCTGCGCCTGCGTGCGGAGTTGCTTCAACCACTCCTCCAGCTTAGCCAGACGCTCGCGAGACGCCGCCTCTTGCTCCGCCAGTTGCTTGACCGTTCCGTCCACCCGACTGATTTCCAGGCCAAGCTCCTCCGCATGACGGCGAAGCTCAACATTGTCGGAAAGCAGCCTCACGCGGTCCGCGGCCAAGCGCTCCATCTCACGCGTGATCTCTTCCCGCCGGGCCGCGATGTCGCGCAACTGAGCCTCAAACCGAAGCTGCGCCGACTTCCCGGACCGGCGCCGTTCCTCCAAGCCAGCCAACTCGGCTCGCAGCGCGGAGTGTTCTTCCACCAATCCGGCCGATTCGGTTTGCAGCTCATCCAGATCCGCCCGTGCCTGCTCCAGAACCTGCTCCTCGACTTGACGCGCGGCTTCTTTCTCTTCCACCAATTGCCGGTCGCGCTCACGCTGCGCGCGGGCACGGTCGCCCTCTTTGCGCAGCCGGTCCAGTTCCAAGCGGGCGATGGACAGCCGTTGCGAAGCGCGGGCGGTCTCCTCGGCCAGCTTGCGATTCTCGTGATCGAGCGCCAGCGCGTCTCGCTCCTGCGCCTGCTGCACTCCCCGCAGGTGCTCCAGTTCTTCGGAGTAACGCGCGATTTCGCGATCCAGGTTTTCGAGCAGCAGAGTGGTCTCCGCAACGGCCGACTGCTTGGCCTGCACCTGGTCCGTTAACTCGCGCAACTCACGCTTGAGCGCCAGAGGGCCGCTGCCCTTTTTCTTACCGCCACTAACTGCATAGCCGTGATAACTGACCCCATCCGGAAGCAGAAAATAAGCGTCGGGATGTTGAATCGCGAGCCGCTGCGCCGCCGCCCGGTCCGTCGCGAGATAGCAGTAGGCCAGCCGCGGGATAAAACCGGCTTGCGTGTCAGTCAAGCCGTTGGTCAGCTTCAGATGATCGCTGAGCTTGCCGGCAATACCTTCGGCTTGGATAGCCGGTGCGGGCGACCCATCTTGCCCGGCCTCGGGATGCACCAGAAATGTGGCGCGGCCATCCAGGTCCGTACGCATCAGATCGATACCATGGTCGGCATCCCGCCAGTTGCCGACCACCACGTACTCTAACTCCTCATGCAGGAACTCTTCCGTGGCCTTTTCAAAGGCCGGTTCCACCTCGACAAAATCGGCCAGCACGCCTACGGGCCGCAAGTCCTTGGCATGGCCGCTTTCGATGGCTGTGAAGAAACGCTTGACGCTCTCGGTGGTGTACGCGCGATGAGAAAGGATGTCCTCGAGCGAATCCTTGCGGGCCTTCAGGCGTCCGGCCTCGCCGCGCAGATGATCGAGCTGCCGGCGCGCCTCGGACGCTTTGGGCTTACGCTCACTCAACTCATGCTCGACGCCGCGCTTCCGATCGGCTGTCGATTCAAGCTCCATCTGGCGGGCTTCCAGTTTCTGCGATAGCTCGGCCTTCAGCTTGCCGAGGCGGCTCAAGTCGCCGACGGCAGTCTCCTCTTCCCGTTGCGAGCGCCCGGTATCGCGGTCCACCGCCGACAGATACTCTTCGATTTGAGCTAGCTGGTTCTTCAACCCCGATGTCTCACCCAGCAGCCGCAATACCTGCTGCCGTCCGGTTTCAAGCGCTCGCGCCCGCTCCTGTAGCGCCTGCTGCAACCGTTCGCGATCGGCGCTTCTCGCGCTCAGCCGCTGGCGTGCGGATTCCACCTGTTGCTCCAGCTCCGCGACAGCCAACCAGTGACGCTCCAACTCCTGTTGATGATGCCGGTGCCGCGTTTCGAGCTCCTGCGATTCGTCCGCGCCTTGCGTAACGCGCTGCTCGATGGCTCCGATCTGGTGCGCTTGGTGATCCAGCCGCCCGCGTGTCCGCTCTTGATCGAGATGCAGCTCCGAGAGTTGCTTGCGCGCCCCGGTCAGCTCCGCCTCAATCGAATAGCACTGTGCCTGGAGCTGCCGGTGATCGGCCTCTTTCTCGCCGACCTGGTTCGACAGTGCCTGGAATTCCGAACCCGCCAGATTCAGATCGATCGCGGTCTTGGCCGCCTCGCGCTCGAGCAGCCGAAAACGCCCAGTCAGAGCCATGCGGAGTTGTGCGGCCATTTCGGCCTTCAACTCACCATACCGCTTGGTCTTAGCCGCCTGGCGCTTCAGCGAGTTCACCTGGCGGCTGACCTCTTCAAGGATGTCGAACACCCGCGTGAGGTTCTGCTTGGCGCCTTCGAGCTTAGCCTCGGCCAGCCGCTTCTTGGTTTTGAACTTGGTGATGCCGGCCGCCTCTTCAATTACGGAGCGCCGATCTTGGGGGCGGTTGCTGAGGATCTGCCCGATGCGGCCTTGCTCGATAATCGCGTAGCTCTCCGGGCCGAGACCGCTGCCCATGAACAAATCCTGAATGTCGCGCAAGCGAGCCAGCTTGCCATTGATCAGGTACTCGCTTTCGCCAGACCGGAACAGGCGGCGAGTGATGGTCATCTCGCTCGGATGGGAAGCTCCATTCGCGTGGCCATTCACGGGCGCGGCGTGGGCGACCGGGTCGATGAGGGTCATCGTTACCGAGGCCATCCCAAGCGGCTTTCGGTCGCGAGTGCCCGCGAAGATCACATCTTCCATGCGGGCGCCGCGCAGACTCTTCGCGGATTGTTCGCCCAGGACCCAACTGATGGCGTCGCTCAGGTTCGACTTGCCGCACCCGTTCGGGCCGACCACGGCTGCGATACCAGAACCGTTGAACCGCATCTCGGTTTTGTCGAAAAACGATTTGAAGCCGTGGATCTCGACGCGTTTAAGCTTTAGCACCGCAACCCCTTCCTAAATTATCCATCCGGGGGAGATGAGACTATCCTAAACGCCTTTTCCCAGAAAGTAAAGCGGGTCGGGTACGATATTTTGTGGTCAGACGCCGCAGCCTACTACATGTGCTAGTTCAATCGTAATATATTAGCGGCACAGGAGCAAGCCAGCGCCGAGCAGGTCCCCGACCTGCTCGGCGAAGGCGGTGTTTTAGCGATTCGCCACTGGAACGATTGCAAAACCAGTCCTGCCAGCGTGTCTTGAAACAGCAAGGCGAAAATTAAGCCGAGCACGCCCGCTGCCAGCGAGAGAAGTAGCTTTCCTCAAGCAGTTGGCGGATTAGACGACTGCGGCTGGCACCTACCGCAAGCCGGATCGCAATTTCTTTGCGGCACGGCGGCGCTCATCAGCAACAGCAGCGTAGTCTGGCGATCATGGCGGAACCCCTCGGCGCCTTGGGCGGCGGAAGCGAACACAATGCGCTCCTGCGTCTCCTTGCCGGTCCGTTCCTTGATGATCCGGTGATAGGTTGCCTCCATGGCCGCGCGCGCCCTCCATGCCGCCAGCCTGCTTCATGCGGCCGACCAGGTGCAGCCAACTGAGCTCCTTTCCACTCAATCGAACTTCCCGCCGGTTCAAACAGATTGTTCGGGAGCTGTTATGCCGATAATCGTGAACGGCGATCCGTCTATCTGCACGACCCGTCCCCCTGCCGATCGATCCGAGCCAAACCGGCGCTGCCAGAAGCCATAGCTGATCGCGCACGCGGGCTCCGCGTTTTCGCGATCGTTCTCAGGATCCAAGTGACGGCCGGACCCCGAGCAGCGGAAAGTAATTTCCGGAGACTACTTCCGCGAGCGCACGCTCGCTGGCGGCAGCGAGAACGCATTATTGTTCCACTGCTGTCCAAAACAGGACAGGGTTGTGATGGCTTGAGTTGAAGAGATTGGGCTTATCCGCCGAAATCCGGTTTTTAGAAAGTGAGGTCATGGGTTGGGCCTGTCCAACTCATGCCAGCGCCAGC